>JAEZPL010000170.1 GCA_023413605.1 Pseudomonadota bacterium | reverse complement strand
GTCAGATCCTTCCAGGTGCCGGCAACGCCCTTCACCTGCGCCTGTCCGCCGAGCTTGCCCTCGATGCCGACCTCGCGCGCCACGCGCGTCAGTTCGGTCGTCACCGTGACCAGTTGCTCGACCATCGTGTTGACGTTCTTGGCCGTTCGCAGGAACTCGCCCTGGAGGGGACGTCCCTCGATCTCCAATGGCATGGACTTGGACAGGTCGCCCTTGGCGACCGCGCCGATGACGCGCGCCATCTCCTGCGTCGGCTGGGTCAGGTCGGTGACCAGCGTGTTCACGCTGTCCACGCAGACGCCCCAGCTTCCCGACGCGGTCGGCAGGCGCGCCCGCTGACTGACCTTGCCTTCCTTGCCGATGGCGACGCTCAGCCGCCCGATCTCGTTGACCAGGGAGTCGTTCATCTCGACGACGTCGTTGAACGCCGCGGCGATCTCGCCTTCCAGCCCTTGCAGCTCCAGCGGCAGGCGCACGGAGAAATCGCCTTTCCGGAACTGGCGAAGCGCGCGAAGGAGAAGCTGCGGAGAGAGCTGGTCGTGAGAAGCCGTCATCGTCATGATGCGATCATCCCTGTGCGTCTGGTGAACTTATCGTGGTGGGCAACAACAGCGCATGGCCGCGCCGGGCTGGCGCGGCCGCTGGACTGCTCAAAGGTGCGGCGGCGTGGTCCGCGGATGCCCGTCAAAAAGGGATGGTCAATGCCGGGGAAAAGCGCGGTCCAGCGCGTTCTTCAACTGATCGGCATCGTAAGGCTTCTGAAGGAAACCGTGCGGGTGGACCGTCTTGGCCCGCTCCAGCAGGTCCGGATCGCTGGCCCCCGACATGAAGATGCTGCCGACGGCGTAGCGCTCACGGAGCGCGCGGGCGGTTTCGATTCCGTCCTGGGGGCCGGCAAGGCCGATGTCCACCAGTGCCAGCGACGGCCGTTCCTTTTCCGCGATGGTCAGCGCCTCGGCGGCCGAGGCGGCAACGCCGCAGACTTCATAATCCATGTCCTCCAGCACGTCGGTCAGGTACATGGCCACGATCGATTCGTCCTCCACCACCAGGACGCGAACGGGAGAAGCGTTGTCTGCGGACGATACCCTGTCCATTCCGTTCTCCGCGGACTTGCTGAGCGGGTGGGTCATCCCTTGTCCCTCTGTCGTTTTGCCTGCTGCACCGGTCAGTCGCAATCCAGCAGGGCGGGCGGGAATCCGCGCCACCCGGCGCATCGCGCGGTGCGGCGGAAGGACGCATCACCGCACGCTTCTTCCGCCAAGCATACCGGCAGGACTAGCACGCTGGGGCGGGGCGGATAAGGGAAAAAAGGTCAAATACCTCCAATGGGTTATATCATTTTTCGGAGGTTTTGGACGAAAGTGGGGTGCGTCGGGCGCCCCTTGGATCCTGACCCAAAGGCAGGGATGCGCCAGCCTTTCCCATGGTCGGAACGCGGCTTCGCGCGACGATGCACAGGCGGATTGAGTCGGCTTCCACCGACCACATGGCGATCACAAGGCGCCCCCAAGGCAGCCTCCTTCGCCAGCACGATGGCTCGCTGCCGGCCCTTCAGCACATCCGGGCCGGACTCGACGATGGCCTTCCGTTCGGCCTGGGCCGTCCGTTCAGAGGCGGCGATCAGGCGCCCAATGTGAACGGCCTTGCGGTGCCTGCATGCGTGTGGTGGATGCGTCTTTCTTCTTTGTTACATTTGTTATAAACTTGAATCACAAACTCAACGATATATCCTGAATCGCTGATGGACCACCGTCCACAGCGAGAAGGGGCTGTCTCATGCGCACAGAAGGACCGCTTGCCTGCGTTCTTCTCGTCCCGCGGCCCCACCGGCGGCGGGGCCGCGGATGAGCTTTGCTTCGAAAAACGGCCCGGACGCCGCCACGGCGGCGAACCTGGAAGATTTGGCGCAGGCGATCCGCGCGCACGCCCTGTATCTGGCGACGCGCCCCAACGGCCGCCGGCTGCAGCTGAAGGCCGCGGACCTCGCCGGCTACGACCTGTCGGGCCTTGTCTTGTCCGACGCGGTGCTGACCGGCACGGACTTCCGCCGCAGCGTCCTGAAACGTTGCAACCTGGACGGCGCCGACCTGTTCGGCGCCAGCTTCGTATCCGCCGACCTGCGGGGTGCCTCGCTGGTCGGGGCGGACATGCGCGGCGCCAATTTTACAAAGGCCTGCCTGCGCAACACGGTGTTCGAACGGGCGGACCTGCGCCCAGGCCAACTGGTGCTGTGGAAGGGGAGCCGCACCCGCGCGCAGCGCGCAAGCTTGAGCGAGGCCGACCTGACCTCCGCCATCTTCCAAGGGGCGGACCTCAGCGGCGCCAACCTGTCGCGCGCCAACCTGGAAGGGGCGGACTTCAGCAACGCCACCCTGTTCGGCGCGAATCTCAGCGGCGCCGACCTGCGCGGCGCGGATTTCAGTTCGGCCAAGCTGAAGGGCGCGATCCTGAACAACGCCGCCGTCGCCGGGGCCACGTTCCGTGCCGCGGACATGCGCAGTGCGGAGTTGCGCAACGTCGCGATGGGCAGCGCGGACTGGTCCCAGGCCCGCCTGATGGGTGCCATCTATCACCGCGCCCAATCGGACTTCCCGCCGGAAATCCGCGCGGGCCTGGATGATCACGTGCTGTGGATCAACAGCAACGGCAAGCAGGGCAAGCGGTTCGACGTGGCCAACGGGGCCTTCGTCGGAACCGATTTCGACAGCTGCGACCTCAGCGGCGCCATTTTCCGCAACTGCGACTTCACCCGCGCCACCTTCCGGGACAGCAAGCTCCAGATCGTTCAGTTTCCGGGATGCCGGATGCGCGAAACGGCCTTTGAAAACGCCGAACTGTCCGGCGCCAGCTTCGAAGGGTGCGACCTTCAAAGCGCGCTGATGCGCAACGCGGTGCTGCGGTCCATCGAACTTCTGTCGCCGGAGGGCGTGCCGACCGGCCGCCAGTGGCCGACCAACCTGCGCAACGCCGACCTGAGCGACAGCGATTTCCGCGGCGCGGATTTGCGCGGCGCCAAGCTGGCCGGGGCTATCCTGGCCAACTGCAACCTGTCGGGCGCCGACCTGCGGGAAACTGACATCGCCCTGGCGGACACCAGCCGGACGACGCTGGCCCATTCCCGGCTGAAATAGAATGAGCCTGTTTGGAAAGCCTATGCGAGTGTCGCCTTGATGCCTTTCCCCGTCATCCCGGCCTTCCCTGGGATGGCGATGGAGAGTGGTCCCTCCATCGGGAAATTTTCCAAACAGGCTGAATCCGGCGGGCGAGGGAATCAGGCGCCCGCCGCCTGCTTACGGAAGAAGTCCACGCCCATCTGGATGCTGCGGCCGATGCTTTCGGCGCGGTCTTCGAAGAAGGCGGCGGCCTCGGGGGTGCAGACCTCCGCGGTCGTCTCGCGGAACAGGGCCAGCCAGCGGGCGAAATGCTCCGGCCCGATGTCGAAGCGGACATGGGCGGGCAGGGGGCGGCCGTCGTAGCGGTGGGTCAGCAGCGCGACGGAGGACCAGAAGTCCATCATCTTGCGCAGATGCGGTTCCCAATCCGTGATGGCGCTGCCGAAGATCGGCCCCAGCACCGGATCCTGCATGATCTTGCCGTAGAAGGTGCGGACCAGCCGCTCGATCATCGCCTCGTCAATGCCGGTCTTCGCGACCCGCTCGGCTATGGTGGCGGCCTGCGGCGAGGGATAGGCAGTCTTGTCCATGGCGGCGGTGTCCTGGCGAAGCGCGTGTCAAAGCGGCCTATATAGCGGTACGGGCTCCGCACCACCAGTCCTGCAACCCGGCCCTGTCTTCCCATTATCCCAGGACCGCGCGGCCGATGGCGACCGCCAGCAGGGCGCCGACCGCCGCGCCGATGCCGGCGGCGATGATCGGGGCGTTGTTCTGCGTGTGCTTGGTCTTCAGCGCGTCATCGAAGCTGCGCATTGTGGTGTCCATGCGCACCAGGAAGACCTCCAGCCCGCTGACGCGCTCCCTCAGTTCGTGCAGCGTCTCGGCGACGGCCGCCTGCTGGGCATGGGCCGCCGTGTTGCCGGCCTGCTCGGCCCCGACGCGTTCCTGAAGATCGCGCAGCAGCCGCGCAATGCCCTGCTGGGTCGCGACGATTTTCCGCTGCTCGCGGCGGGAGGCTTCCACGCCGTCGCCGATGCGCAGGAGGTGCGGGGCGAGCGTCCGCTCCAGCAGCTGTTCCTCGGCAGGGGGCTGCACGAAGGTCGTGATCGTCCCGGTGCTGGGGGCGTGGACCACCGCCACGACGCGGGACGGGTCGAGGTCCGGCGGCAGCGCCAGTTCGGCTTCAAAGGCATGGTGGCCGTCGCCGAAGCCGCCGCCCACCAGATCCTCGCGCGGCCGGTCGGCCAGCGTCCGGCCCAGGATCAGGGCGCGCCCGTCCGGGGCCTCCGCCCGGAACTCCACCTCCAGCCGGTCGGCGGGATAGGAGCGGTCCCAGGCCCAGCCGTAGATCCGGCCGGCCTGGATCGCGTCCACGCGGCCTTCGATGACGGAGGCGACGGGTTCGGTTGCGACGGTCTCGGTCACGGCGGGTTCAGGGATGGCGGTGTCGGGCATGAGTCGCTCTCACGATCACGGAAACAGGAAAGGACAACGGGCGACGTTGGGTCTCGACGCCGCCTCGGCCCAACCCGCGGCGGGGTTGCGGGTTGGGCTGAGAGGACGGGGAACCCAACGTCGCTCGCCGTCAGGCCGCCTTGCGCTGCGGGGTTTTGCGCGCGGCCGGACTCGGCATACGGTGCGGGATGTAGTTCTCGTCCAGGAACTCCCGCATGTCGCGGTAACGCTGGTAGAAGGTGCGGTTGAACTTCTCGAACAGGCTCTGGTCCCAATAGTCCTCAAGGACGAAGGGCTTGTCCGAATAGACGTCGTAGCAGGGAATCGCGAAGGTCTCCGCGAATTCCGCCGTGCGGCTGTCATAGCTGAAGTAGACCGACGGAGTGCCGTTCGACAGCGCCATCAGGTTGCCGTGCAGGCGGTAGCCCAGCACGAGATCCTTCGACCGCACGAGGTTTTCGTAGTCGGCGACGACGTCCGAGTACCACAGGCGGGTGCGGTACAGCTCGTCCAACTCCTCGTCGAAGTAGCCGGTCTTCAGCCACGGGTTGTTGTGCAGCTCGTCCCAGGCCTCGGCCTTCTGCTCGGCGGTGCCCCAGAGCAGCTTCTTCTCTTCCACCTCGCCCTGCATCATCAGGACGGTGTCGAAGCGGCGGGACATGTCCTTCACGAAGTCGCGGTGACGCGCCAGATAGGTCTTCACGTCCGGTGAATAGTGGCTGGACACCTCGCGGCGCATGGTGATGCCGACGTTGCGCACGCTGTCCAGCGACGGCAGGTCGATGCGCAGGTCCGGATTGCGGTTTCGGAAGGCGGTCGGGCAGCCGACAATGCGCACGTTCTTGATGCCGAGGTCCCACAGCACTTCGGCCGTGTAGGTGCCGCGCACGCCCAGCGTGGTCGACTTGTCGGCGAACATCTGCCAGATGCGGCGGCTCTCGTCCGACAGTTCCATCTTGCCGGTGGCCGGGGCCTGGGCGCCGACGCCGAAGGCGATGACCGGGATGCGCAGCTTCGACAGGACCTGCTCGGTCGCTTCCGGCCAGGTCATGTGGTTGTGGATGTAGTTGGAGCCGCGCAGGAAGACGTAATCGTATTCCGCGTTCGCCCGGTCCACCACCTCCTGCTTGAACTCGCGGATCTCCACGACATCCAGGCGATCGTACGTCAGCAGTTTCAGCGACGAGTCATAGACAAAGGCGTCGCCAATGTTGTGGTAATGATTAATGCTGCGCTGAATGTTCTGATAGCTGTACCACCGCACGCAGTCATGGTCATAGACTTCGCCGGAGGGAATCATGACTAGAATGTTAGCCAACGCAATTCTCCTGGGGTCGGGGGGTGTGGTGGATCGGTCGAGTTTCGTTGCGAATCAGTTGTTTGTTTTTAGCCGCCGGATACGGGATCGAGGCGAATCATTATTCGGACCAGATCGCGATCCTGCGTCGGCTTGCAGCCTTTCTGGGCAAGACGCGTCAGGTAGAGGTAGGCGGTGTTCCCGACGTCCTCGAAATTCCGCGTCCTGGCGTTCGGGTCGAGGATGGCCGGGTAATAGTAGGATTCCCGGATTCCGCAGGCCTTGTCGGTCAGCAGCGGCACGGGCAGCGCCAGCCGCGGCGGTGACCACGTGACGAGATCGGGGGAGGTGGAGGTCCACACGCCGGACACCGGTTCCGCCCCCTTGCGCTCCGACCGGTTCCCGACCATCGCCGCGACATACAGGCCGGTGCCGGTGTGGCGGACGAGGCTGGTCACGGTGAAGGGCAGGCGGTTGGGCGGCAGCGGCGCGCAGGCATGGGCGCCGGCGTTCTTTTCCCCGTCGGTGTAAGGGTTGATGAAGCGGACGGTGAAGTCGCGCCCGTCCCAGGCCCGCCACGCCTTGGGGTCGCCCAGGTCGCGGGTGCGCATCAGGCAGACGCCGCGCTTCTGCTCCCCGATGCCCTCCGCGAAGGCCATGGCGTAGTACCAGCCGTCGCGTTCCACGATGTTGCTGGGTGCGAACAGCCCGGCGCGGCGGCCGAGATCGCCGCGGAACTTGTACGGAATGCCGGCGAGATACTGCGCCGGCCCGAAGCTGGCACCGCCGTCCTTGGACACGGTCAGCGTCAGCGCGTTCCACCAGCAGGCCATGTAGTCGCCGGCCGGGCAGAGGTCGCGGCGCTTGTGCCCGTGATACTCGTTGTGCACCAGCCCGTAGATGGTGTTGCCGTCCAGCGTGTAGGGCGAGGTCAGCCAGCCCACGTCGTCGTAGCGGGACGGGTCGTCGCGCTTGCCGGACTGGAACACCACGCGGCAGTCGTGCCGCACCGCGTTCAGCGACGGGCCGCTCAGGGTGCGGGCGCGGGTGTGCGCGGCCAGCAGGCGCACGCTGCCGTCCGCCGCCTTCCAGGCGCGGGCGGGGGCGTCCGGCACGTCCCAGGCTTCGCAGGCCTGGTTGCCATGGTCGTACACCGTCTCCATCCGCGCGTCCGGCGCGGGGGCGACGCGGAGGTCGGCAGCGTTGGCAGTGTTGGCCGCGAACAGCATCGACGACGCCAACAGCGCCGCGCGCAGGACGTGCGAGGTGCGATGCCCCCACCCTCCCGCTCTCAGCGGACCCGATGGGTCCGCCTGCCGCGTCAGCGCAAGCTTTGCTTGCGCGAGAGCGTCGCGGGTCCCTCCCTCCCCCGCCCAGCGGGGGAGGGTTAGGGTGGGGGGCCGTTTACCGGACGTCCGCATCAAACCTCACACCTTCTGCGCGACGGCGCGCTCGGGCATCGACACCGCACCGCCGCCGGCTGCCGCGATCAGCGCGTCGTAGATGTCGGCGTGGCGGCGCGCGCATTCCGCGCGGTCGATCGGCCGGCGGATGCGCATGCGCAGGCGATCCCACAGGTCGGGGGTGGTCAGCGCCTCGGTCATGCGGTCCACCAGATCCTCGACGCTGGCGTTGCGGAAATGCAGGCCGTCCACGCCGTGGGTGACCTTCTCCGCCATGCCGCCGATGTTGCTGGCGATGATCGGGCGGCCGTGCAGGAACGCTTCCTGGATCACGACGGGCGAGTTCTCCCACCAGATGGAGGGCATCACCACCCAATCCACGTCCTTCATCAGGCCCGGCAGTTCGGCGGAACGATAGCTGCCGTAGAAGCGCACGCGGTCGCCGGCCCGCTCC
>JAEZPL010000119.1 GCA_023413605.1 Pseudomonadota bacterium | reverse complement strand
CGGCCAGGACGGGTTCCAGCTCGTCCGGCAGCACGGGACGGCTGAACAAGTAGCCCTGGAAGCTTTCGCACTTCAGGCTGCGGAGAAGCTGAAGCTGAATCTCGGTCTCAACGCCCTCCGCGACCACCGACAGGCCCAGGCTGCGGCCCAGGCCCACGATGGCGCGCGGGATGGAATCGCCGACCCCGTCCTGCTCCAGGTCGTGGATGAAGGACCGGTCGATCTTCAGCTTGTCGATCGGAAATCGGTGCAGGTAGCTGAGCGAGGAATAGCCGGTGCCGAAGTCGTCCAGCGCGATCAGGCACCCGCGCTCCTTCAGCGCGCGCAGAGTGGACACGGCGGCGGGGATGTCGTCGATCAGGGTGCCTTCCGTCACCTCGATTTCCAGTTCCGGCCCGTCGAGACCGTGGCTGTCGAGCGCGGCGGCCACCTTGGCCGGCAATTGCCCGTCGCGGAACTGCTGGCCGGACACGTTGACCGCCACCGGAATGGACAGGCCGATGTGGTTCTTCCAGCGGCGGATCTGCGCGCACACCTCGTTGAGCACCCAGTCGCCGATGGCCTGGACGAGCCCCGTTTCTTCCGCGATGGGCAGAAATCGGTTGGGCGTGATCAGCCCGGCCTCCGGATGCCGCCAGCGCAGCAGCGCCTCCACCCCCACCACTTGGTCGTCGGAAATGCGGACCTGCGGTTGGTAGACGATGAACAGTTCGCCGTTCAGCAGGGCGCGGCGCAGCGCCGCCTCCAGATCCAGCCGCTCGCGGGATCGGACGCCCATTTCGCGCGTCACGAAACGGTAGGCGTTCCGCCCGGCGTCCTTGGCGTTGTACATCGCGATGTCGGCACAGCGGATCAATCCTTCGGCGTCCTCCGCGTCGTCGGGGAAGAGGCTGATGCCGATGCTGGCCGACACGACGAAGCTCTGCCCGCCGACCGCGAAGGGGCTGGCGAGCTGGAGAAGCACTTTCTCCGCCACGACGGCGGCGTCCGCCGCCTTGTCCACGTTCGGGATGACGATCAGGAACTCATCGCCGCCCAGACGTCCGACCGTGTTGGACTCGTGCAGGCCGGCGTGCAGCCGGCGCGCGACCGAACGCAGCACCTCGTCGCCGAAGGAATGGCCCAGACTGTCGTTGATGACCTTGAAGCGGTCCAGGTCGATGAACAGCACGGCCACTTTCTTCCCGTCGCGCCGTGCCTGCCGGCTCGCCTGCCCGATGCGGTCGAACAGCAGCACGCGGTTCGGCAGGCCGGTCAAGGCGTCGTAATGGGCGAGATAGTGGATGTGCTGCTCCGCCCGGCGCTTTTCCCCGACGTCCTCCACGAAGGCGATGACGAAGGGCGGATCGTCCGGCGCGGCGATGGGCTGCAACTGTATGGAAAAACGGCTGTGCCGTCCGTCGCCGATCAGAATCTGGTCGACTTCCAACTCCATGCACTCGCCGGCAATGGCCGCGTCGATGGCGGCCCCGAACGCCGGGTCCTGCGCGCGCAGCCGCGTGTCGATCCCGACCAGCCCGTCGCGCTGGCCGCCGACGGCGCGGGCGAAGGCGGGATTGCAGTCGAGGATCTTGGCGTCGCTGCCGATCAGCGCGATCCCCAACGGCGCTTGGTTGAAAAGCAGGTCGAGTTCCGCCTCGCGGCGGCGCAGCGACGCGGTGATCCGGCCGGCGATCTCCAGCGCGTGGCGGCGCGTCGCGGTCAGTGCCCACAGCAGCGTGGAGAGAAAGGCGCTGAGCGCCAGCCCGACGACGAGCACGAGCGTCGGCTTCCAGCCCTGCGCCATCGCTTCGAATTCGGAGCTGGCCTCGTAATGCACGGTCCAGACACGATCTCCGAAAGCGATTTCCCGGTCCGCGGTCAACAGCGGCGTGCCGTCCGTCGCGGCCCGGCTGCGATAAAGGGGGAAATCGGCGTCGGCGGCGCGTCCTTCGAACAGGGCCACGGCCACGTCGGTCGTGTTCGCCTCGAACACGGTGTTGGCAAGCGGGGCAATCCGGATCGGGGCCAGCACCACGCCGGCGAAGTTGGCGCGCCGTTCCTCCGTCGTGCGCGGCTGCATCCCGTTGCGGTAAACCGCCTGATAGACGATGAAGGCCGGCAATGGCGAACTGCCCTCGTCGATCTTCAGGGGAACGGCGCGGGTGATGGAGGGTTCGCCCGTGTCGCGCGCCTGCTCGATGGCCGCACGGCGCATCGGGTCGGACATCATGTCGTAGCCGAGCGCGCGCAGGTTCGCGTCGTTGACCGGCGCGGAATAGAGATTGATCACGCGGTCGGGCCCGCCCGCATCCGGCCAGACACGAAAGGTCCTGATGCCGTCCGCGTGGGCCGCGGCAATCATGCCGGCCACGGCTTCCGTGCTGGCCGCGCGGGCGAAGGCCACGCCCAGGATGCCGGGGTAGCGTTCGGCCAGATGAAGCCCGTCCACATACCGGTTCCATTCCGCCCGCTTCACCTCGGGAAAAGCGGCGTACAGGGCCGCCGCGGACCGGGGCACCTGAACATAGGCCTGGAGTTGATTTACGAAGAGCTGCTGCAGTTCCTCCACCCGCAGGGCGAAGGCTCCCTCCACATCCTCGGCGACGTTGGTCGCGGTGTCGCGCCACGCGGCCAGCGTCAGCAGAAGGGACACCACCAGCGCCAGCAGCGGGATGCGCCAGTCGCCCCCACGCAGCGGAGCGTCATCGGACGCGCCCGGCCCGAATGTGCCCGGCCCGGAAGCGGACGGTCTGGAACTGGATGGCCTTTCCATGGTCGTTCTGGTGCGGCCTTGCGCGTCGGAGGGACGGTGGTGGAGCGATGGCGCCCACCCTGCCCTTCGGGCGAACCCGGCAGGCGAAGCGCTGAGCGCCGGTAGACCTTAACCACAATGACAGTAAGAGAAAAGCGTCTAAATTTGAATCAACTCGCTTATCACGTGCACATCGCCCGGCCAGCTTAGAACTCTTCCAGCACCTTCGGGCTTTTCTGGAGCTGGGTTTCGATCATGCCGAGGATTTCCTCGATCTTTGTGCGCGTGGCGTCCAGCTCGTCGGCGGTCTTGTCATCGATGCCGGCTTCCATCAGCATCATGTCAAAGGCGTTCAGCGTGTCGCCGAAGGCCTTCTGCTCCGCTTTCAGCACGTCAAAGGCACCGAGCGAGCTGGTCAGCGCCAGCGGCGGGTCGCTGATGAAGGAATGGCTGATGTCCGTGAAATAGGCGATTGCCGTCAGCTTCTGGCGGATCACCCACTGCGGAAAGTTCGGCGGCAGCTCCCGCCCCGCGGCCTCCAGCCGCTCCTGAATGGAGAAGATCAGGCCCTGTACGTCGAGATAGGCGTTCCGGATTTCACGGAAATGCGGAAAGGTCTTCGGCTTTCCCGCATCGCGCAGCCGACCGAGTTTGACAAGATCCTCGGTCAGCTTGCGCGCCATCTGAAGCACGATCTTCGCCAACTTCCCCATCAGTCTCTCCACCGTCCAGTGCGCCGCCGCTCGAACCCTACACCATACATTGGCGGAATGTGGAGGCCGCTGAACCGTGGGTTATCCCGCCGCCCCCCAGCGTCACGGCCCCTTTTCCTCGGGCAGGCCGGCGCCCAACCGTTGCAGAAGCGCCTCGCGCGCCGCATCGTCGGGTGCCGCGTCGAGCGCGTGGTGGAGCCCCAGCAGGAAGGCGGCGTACCGGTTGTGCCAATCGGTCGCGGCCGTCATGGCCGCCGGTTCCAGGCGCGGCGTGCCGTCCGCTGCCCGCGCGGGCGCCGCGGCGGTCAAATCCACCACCTCGTCGAGGTCCGGCAGGCGAATCAGGGCCGGGTCCCAGCCACGCTCCACCAGGGCGCTGCGCAAACCGGCGCGCGCCTCCTCCTCCCCATGCACGAGGAACAGGCCGCGCCCGACACCCTGCCGCGCCGCGACCCAGGACAGCAGGCTGCTGCGGTCGGCGTGGCCGGAATAGACGTCCAGCGACCGGATGCGGGCGCGCACCTCGATCTCCTCGCCGTGGATGCGCACGCGCTTCGCGCCCTGGTGCAGCAGGAAGCCCAGCGTGCCCGGCGCCTGATAGCCGACCAGCAGCACGGTCGCCTCCGGCCGCCAGAGATTGTTCTTCAGATGGTGTCGGATGCGGCCGGCGTCGCACATGCCGCTGGCCGCCATGATGATGGCGCCCCCCGCGATGGCGTTGAGCTTCTGGCTTTCCGCCGCCGAACGGACGCGATGGACGTTGGAACGGGCGAAGGGATCGCCCTTGGTTTCCAGTTCCGTCAGATGGCGGCGGAAGACCCCGGTCACCGCGTCGGCCAGTGGCGAGTCGAGAAAGACGTCCACGGTGGGAATCTCGCCGCGGTCGAACAGCCGGTGCAGGTCGTAGAGCAGTTCCTGCGTGCGCTCCACCGCGAAGGCGGGGATCAGCAGGTTGCCGCCGGCCGCCAGCGCCGCGCGCACCTCGTCGCGCAGCAGGGCCTGGCGCTCGGCCTCCCCCACCTCGGCGCGTTCGCGGTCGCCGTAGGTCGTCTCCAGCACCATCCAGTCCGGCCGCTCCGGGCCGTCCGCGTCGGCGTGGAAGGTCTTGCCGCCCGGCCCGAGGTCGCCGGAAAAGAGGATGCGCGTCGCCGCGTTGCGCCGGGTCACCTCCACCTCGACGGAGGCGGAGCCCAGGATATGCCCGGCCGGCCAGAAGCGGGCGCGCACGCCGGACAGAACCTCAACCCAGTCGCCGTAGTCCACGCCGCGCAGGCGCTTGATGGCGGCCTGGGCGTCGGCCTGCGTGTAGATGGGCTGCACCGCCGCCCGGCCGCGCTGGCGGTTGCGGCGGTTCAGGCGCTCCACCTCCATCTCCTGGATGTATCCGCTGTCGGGCAGCATGAACTCCAGCAGGTCGGCGGTGCCGCCGGTGGTGTAAACCGGCCCCTTGAAGCCTTGCCGCACCAGCTTCGGCAGCAGGCCGGAATGGTCGATGTGCGCGTGGCTCAGCAGCACGGCCTTGATGGCCGACGGGTTGAACGGAAAGGGCCGGTAGTTCAGCTCCTTCACCGTCTTGGTGCCCTGGAACAGGCCGCAGTCGATCAGCACGTCGCCGTCCCCGGTCTGCAACCGGAAGCAGGAGCCGGTGACCGTGCCGACGGCGCCATGGAAGGTGAGGGACAGTTTCATGGCGAGCCTCCCGCCGTTGAACCCTGCCCCCAGTGTAGCAAGAAAGGGTTACTTCGTGGTCAACGCATCGCCCGTGGTCAACGTCGTGGCCATGGCATCGTTCGCGGTCATCGCATCAGCCGTCAGCACGTCGGCGATCAGGCGGGCCAGCGGCAGGGCGTTGGACGGGTGCGGAACGCCGTCGCAGGACACGGGCACGCCCAGCCCCTCCGCCTCGAACCGGGCGGACACATCGGCGCCGAACAGCGCGTGCACGCCGAACACCCGGATCGATGCGGCTCCGGCCGCCCGCGCCGCCCGCGCACAGGAAAAAATCGTCTCACCGGAACTGATGACGTCATCCACGATGACCACCGGCTTGCCGGCCAGCGGCGCACCGTCCGGCAGCACCACGGTGACGTCGCGGTCGCCCCGGCGTTCCTTGCGCCCGACCACAGGCGTAAGGCCGAGCGGACTCGCGACCGCTTCGACCAGCGGCGCCGCCTCCTCGTCCGGGCCGACAACCACCGCGTCGGACGGGATGCCGTCGGCGCGCAGGCACTCCGCGATGGCCCCCGCCCCTGACAGCGCGGTGGAGGGCCGCCCGACGAACACCTCGTCCAACGTGTGGGTGCGGTGCAGGTGCGGCTCGACGCAGACGAAACGGTCGAACAGCCGGCCCAGCCAGTCGCCCACCACCGTCTGGCTGACCGGCTCGCCCGGCCGGAAGATGGCGTCCTGCCGCATGTAGGCCATGTATGGAGCGACGAGGCACAGCTCCGTCGCCCCATGACGGCGCAGCACGGACGCGGCGAGCGTCAGTTCGATCAGCTTGTCGTTCGGCCGGTCGAGCGAGCGATAGACCACCGCGCGGTCCACGGGACCGTCCGCCGCCTGGGGCAGGCGCACAAGGCTTTCGCCGTCCGGAAACCGGTGCAGTTCGGCGATGTGGCAAGGCACCCCCAACGCCTCGGCCAAGCGCCTCGCGCCCTCCGCCGATTCCGGAAATCCGTAAACGCCCGTGTAGCGGGCCATGCCGTCCCCCTTCCCATGGTTCGCCGCGCGGCGGAACGCGCGGACACCGGATCGGGCCAGCTTGGCCCAAGCACAGTCAAATGGTCAAGGAAGACACACGCTTACCACTGCCGGTTATATGAGCATCGCTGGTTATAAGGATCATTCCGGGCAGGTCATAGGAATAGACCAGAAGGTTTCTGCCCTGCCCCTCAACCAGGATTTCGGCGTTCAGGCGATCAATGTTCACGTGTCGATAGCGCGTCAAACTCATCGTCCCTTTTGCATGTCTCCGTCTGGAAGACGCCCGCCCTTATCGGTTCTTCTTCTCCGGCGGCGGCGAGCGGACGGCCGTCGCGGCAAGATATTGGGCGGCGGAGCGCAGCAGGAACTCGGCCACCGCCATGTCGCCCTGGTCGCGGTCGGCGCCGCCCAACGTGTGGCGGCGGTCGGCGTCGATCAGGCCGGTGGCGATCACCTGGGCGGTCAGCCAGGCGCGCTGCTCCGCGTCCGGGACGCCGGCCATGCGCTCCAGCAGTTCGGAGCAGGCAAGGTCGATGCTCCCCAGCCCCGGCCGGTCGGAGGACAGATAGGTGGTTTCATTGGCCGGCGCCGGGTCCCCCACATAGGAACGGGCAAGCAGCGCCGTTTCCAGCGTCAGTCGGAAGGTGGTGCGGCGGGGGCGGCCCTTCCGCCGCAGGCGCAGCGCCATCATGGTGAACAGTTGCGCCACCGCCTCCACATGTTCGGCCGGAACGCCGTCCAGGATGTCGATGATCTCCGCGCTGACCGCGTTGCGGGGCCGCCGCTGGCCCGGCCGCACCACCGACGTGGAGAACACGGCGATCAGGGTGCGCAGGGCATCGGCCTGCTCGTCGGGTGTGATGCGGCCGATCTCGCTGGGTTCGAACATGGGCTCGGGCTCCGCTGCGGGAGGGATGGGACAGGCTCCTTCCAGCAATGTTGGGACGCGCCCGGCGCGCGGGAACCCGCCCAGCCATCCGGGGATACACCCTTCGGAGGTTCCGCGGAGGCTCAGGCGTCGTCTTCCTTGGGGCCGATGCTTTCGGCGCGGCGGCTGATCCATTGGAACAGGGCCAGCCCCAGCACCATGAAGACGATGACCAGAAGAAGAAGCGCCGGATACACCATTGCGCTCATCTCGGAAGTCCGCGCCTCGAACACCAGGACCAGCCCCTCCAGGCTGGCGGCGATGATGATGGTGGTCAGGAACTTGGTCAGTGTGCGGCGCGCCTCGTCGGCACGGCGCAGTTCGCGGTCGCGGACGATTTCTTCCTCATAAAGGTATTTGGCGATCTCGAACACGGCGATGGCCAGAACGATCAGGCCGACGCCGTCCAGCAGCGCGCTTGTCGCCGCCGATGCGTCCAGCGCGACGACGCCATCCAGAACGGCCAGCGCGGCCAGGCCGACGAACACCAGGGCGAACAGGAAAAGCACCAGCGTGGCCAGCGCGTACATGGCCCGCGCCGCGGTCTCGAACCCGCGGTTCAGCCGGTGCTCCATCGTGCCATGTTGCGTCGTGCCCTGTTCGGTCATGTCCTCCTCCCGCAACGATCATCGGAATTGCCGCAGGACAACGCGCCGCCGGGATGTTCGGCCCCGGCCTCCCTCGGAAGGAACCAAATCCTCCGCTTGAGTGTTGTTGGAGTGGCAGCACAGGGGATTGTGCCTCTGAATTCGGCCCCACCGCCTCACGAAGGCGGCGGGGCCAATTTTTTCTTTTTCCTGCCCGGCTTTTTTCCTGTACCGGCCTGTCCCTTGCGCCGGCCGTATCAGTTGCCGCCGGGCGCGTCGGTTTCGTTCTGCCACATCCCGTTGCCGCCCAAAGTGCCCGGATAGAAGGCGCGGTCGCGCTCCCCGGAATTGCCGGATGCGCCACCGCCGCGCCGGTTCAACTGGATCGCCTGATTTCCGGCAGCCTGATTTCCAGTGGTGGGCGGGATCATGCTCGTGCCGGAGGCATCAGCCCCCAAACCGCCGGCAGTCGATCCGCTCGTGCCCGGCGGGGCGGTCACGGTGCTGCCCGACGCCGTGGCGCCCGTCGTCGAATTCGGGCTGGAACTGAACCAGGAGTTGGTGTCCGAGCAGCCCGTCAGGCCCAGCAGCGCCAGCGCCCCGGCGCCGGCCAACATGATGCGTCGCATCGTCATCCCCCTTTCCTGAAGCCGGAGCGTTGCTGCTCCTGTCCGCACCAACAGGGGGCATGTTGGTTTGTCCCGGCGGTCCGTCCCGGCGGACGCTTGCCGCGCGCGGGGCGGCGTAGCAAGCTTCCCACGGACGGCCCTTCACCTTTTCAAAGCTTGCACCGGCATGCCCACACCCGCGCCCGACCTGTTCGCCCCCGGAACCGTCATCGCCTCCGCCGCCTATTGCGAGGGGAAGCGCGTCGCCAACCTGCCGCTGACCGAGGCGGGAGCCTGGGCGGCCCGCGCGGACCATTTCGTCTGGATCGGCCTTTTCGAGCCGACGAAGGACCAACTGGCCGAGGTGCAGCGCCAGTTCGGGCTGCACGAACTGGCCGTCGAGGACGCGCTGAACGCCCACCAACGGCCGAAGATCGAGGTCTACGGCAACACGGTTTTCATCGTGCTGCGAACGGCGCGGTCGGAGAACGGGCGCATCACCTTCGGCGAGACCCACATCTTCGCCGGCGAGGGCTTCGTGGTGACGATCCGGCACGGCGCCTCGGCCAGCTACCTTCCGGTCCGGGCGCGCTGCGAAAGCTCCCCGCAGCTGCTGCGGCACGGCGAGGATTTCGTGGTCTACGCCGTCATGGACTATGTCGTGGACTGCTATTTCCCGATCCTGGAGCAGATCGAAGGCGAGGTCGAGGATCTGGAGTCGGTGCTGCTGCAACGCCCGCCCCTGATCCAGGAGGTGGAGCGTATCCACCAGATCCGCCGCGACCTGGAACGGCTGCGCCGCGTCGCCTTCCCCCTGGTGGACGTCTGCACGCGCCTGGAGCGGTTCGAGTTGCCGATGATCGACACCGAAATGCGCCCCTATTACCGCGACGTGCAGGATCATGTGATCCGCGTCAACGAATCCGTCGCTTCCTTGCGCGAGATGCTGTCCTTCGTGTTCGAATCCAGCATGATCATGGCGTCGGCCCGGCAGAACGACGTGACCCGGCAACTCGCCGCCTGGGCCGCCATCCTCGCCGTGCCCACGGCCATCGCCGGGCTCTACGGCATGAACTTTGAGTACATGCCCGAACTGCACTGGCGCTTCGGCTATCCCGTCGTGCTTGCGGTCATCGCGGGGGTGTGCATAACGCTCTACCGCCGATTCAAGCGCATCGGATGGCTGTAAGGAGACTGTGACCCATGCCGGAGCCGACCCAACCGACTGCCACCCAACCGACCGCCACCCAACCGACCGCCGAAATCCTGCGCGCCCTGGTCGACGGCTATCTGCGCTGCCCGACCGAGCCGGCGCGCGTGGAACTGGCGCAGGCCCTACACGCCTATCAGACCGACTGGATCCGCGCCCGCGCCGGGGCCGACGCACCGCCCCTGAAGACCACCGCGCCGGGGCAGCCGAAGGCCGCCACGCCGGCCAGGCCGAAGTTCCCCATCGCCGCCGCCGATCTGGAGGTGCTGAAGCGCATGGCCGACGGCTGGACGCCCACCACGGCGGAGGTCCCGCGTTGGGCCTGGTTCGAGAACCGCGAACTGGTGACGCTGGAGCCCAACCCGGCCGGCGACGGCCCGGATATGATGCGCCTCACCGCCACCGGATGGGCCGCGACGGGGCGGGCGCCGGCATGACCAAGGACCCGGAATGAAAAACGCCGGAATGAAAAAAGGGAGGCTCTCGCCTCCCTTTTTGTTCGGCAGCCGGAACCGGCTTACTTCGGAACCTTGCCCTGCACGCCTTCGACGTACCAATCCATCTTCAGGATCTGCTCGTCCGTGGCAGTCTTGCCCTCGGGGATGATCACCTTGCCGGACTGGTCCTTCACCGGGCCCTGGAAGGAATGGCGCTTGCCTTCCATGATGTCGGTGCGGGTCTTTTCCGCCGCGGCGACGACGTCGGCCGGCAGCGCCGGGTTGTACGGGGCGAGGAACAGCATGTGGTCCTTGAAGCCGCCCCAGGTGTCCTGGCTCTTCCAAGTGCCGTCGAGCGCCGCCTTGACGCGGGTCACGTAGTACTCGCGCCAGTCGTCCACGATGGCGGTCAGGTGCGCCTTCGGGCCGAAGCGGGTCATGTCGGACGACTGGCCGAACACGTGCAGGCCGCGCTCCTGCGCGACCTGGATGGCCGCCGGGCTGTCGGTGTGCAGGGAGATGACGTCGGCACCCTGGTCGATCAGGGCCTTGGCAGCCTCGGCTTCCTTGCCGGGGTCGTACCAGCTGTTGACCCACACGACGCGGACCTCGGCCTTCGGGTTCACTTCGCGCATGGCGAGCGTGAAGGCGTTGATGCCGCTGACGACCTCGGGGATCGGGAATGAACCGATGTAGCCGATGATGTTCGACTTGGTCATCTTGCCGGCGATCTGGCCGATGACCGTGCGGCCCTCGTAGAAGCGCGCCGAGTAGGTGGCGACGTTGGCGGCGCGCTTGTAGCCGGTGGCGTGCTCGAACTTCACGTCGGGGTGCCGCTGGGCGACCTTCAGCGTCGGGTTCATGAAGCCGAAGGAGGTCGTGAAGATCAGCTTGTGGCCGGAGGCGGCCAGCTGCTCGATCACGCGCTCGGCGTCGGCGCCTTCCGGCACGTTCTCGACGAAGGTGGTGGTGACCTTGTCGCCCAGCTCCTTCTCGACCGCGAGGCGGCCCTGGTCGTGCTGGTAGCTGTAGCCGTGGGCGCTGATCGGGCCGACGTAGACGAAGCCGACCTTCATCTTCTCCTGAGCGTCGGC
>JAEZPL010000020.1 GCA_023413605.1 Pseudomonadota bacterium | reverse complement strand
CGGCAGACCTCGATGAAGGCACGCTCGGCCCGGTTCAGCTTCGATCCGGGGTTCCACAACAGGTGGATGTCCACCGGGGCGACGCCTTCCTCCGGCGGCAGCGGCCAGAGCAGGCCGTCGCGCACATCGCGCTCCGCCACATGCTGGGGTAGCGGGCCGATGCCCAGCCCCGCGACGATCATACGCCGCACCTCGTCCAGGTTGACCGAGGCGCCGACGGTCCGGCTTTCCATTCCCTCCTGCGCGCGAAAGACGGTCAGGGGCGACAGCACCCCACCGATCTGGTCCGACGTGAAGGAGACGAAGCGTTCGCTGCGCAGGTCGCTGAGCGACAGGTCGCGCCGGCCGAACAGCGGATGGCGCGGGCCGCAGTAGAACCGGAACAGCTGGCGGGCGAGCACCGCGTGCTCGATCAGCGGCGGCGGCTCCCGCATCAGGCAGATGCCGAGCGAGCCGGTCTTCTGCTGGATCGCGGTGTGCACGTCGGCGCTGGCCATCACGTCCAGCCGGAAGGTGACCTGCGGGTGGGCCGCGTGGAACCGCTCCAGCAGCATGTCGAGCAGCGGGGACTGGATGCGGCTGGCCAGCAGGATGCGGACGTGTCCGGAAATCTCCTCCCGGATGTCGCGGACCAGCATTCCGAAGCGGGAGATGTTGCCGTAGATCTCCAACACCTCGGCGTAGATGACCTCGCCGGCCTCGGTCACCCGGAAGCGGCCCTGCCCGCGCTCGATCAGGATGCGGCCGAGTTGGTCCTCCAGCCGCTTCAGCGCCTGGCTGACCGCCGGCTGGGTCAGGCACAGGCGGGTCGCCGCGCGCGTCAGGCCCTGTTCCTGCACGATCACCATGAAGGTGCGCAGCAGGTTCCAGTCCAGCTGCTGGCTCAGGCGGTCCAGGTCGCGTGCCGTCATCGAGAGAACCTCACCACCATAAATTTCGCTTATGTGGCTAATGAGGATTATCGATTTGGCGGACGATGAAAAGCTGAATTGTAATATGCGCATATTCAGCGGTCGATGCCCGGAAGGTCAGCACAGCACAAACAGGCGAGACATAGTCCGAAAGCCCTAAACATCCCCACTTCTTGTCGGGGATTGTGCAGGCCGGGCAGGAAGACCGCGCGGAGGAGTGGTAGAAACGGAGTTGTTATGCCCGCGTCCCATGAAGAGGGGCGGAGCATTGCAGCCGTAAGCCGGGAATCCATCCTGGACGCGGTCACGATGCTGCGCGAAGACGGAGTGCGCCTGTTGGCCGATCTGGTCCGGATTCCCAGCCTGCTGGGGCAGGAGGGACCGGCGCAGGACCATATGGAAGGGGTCTTCCGGGACCTTGGCCTGGAGATCGACCGCTTCGCCATCGACGAGGAGGCCCTGAAGGCGCAGCCGGGCTGGTCGCCCTCGCTGATCTCCTACGAGGGCCGCGAGAATGTGGTCGGCGTCCACCGGCCCCGTCAGGCGACCGGCAAGTCGCTGATTCTCAACGGCCACATCGACGTGGTGCCGACCGGGCCGGAGGAGCTGTGGTCCGCCCCGCCCTTCGAGCCGGTGGTCCGCGACGGGCGCCTCTACGGGCGCGGGGCCGGCGACATGAAGGCCGGCATCGTGGCCTATGTGATGGCCTTCAAGGCGCTGAAAAGCCTCGGCTACCAGCCCGCCGCCCCGGTCTACCTGCAATCGGTGGTCGAGGAGGAGTGCACGGGCAACGGCGCCCTCGCCTGCGTGGCGCGGGGCTACAAGGCCGACGCCGCCGTGATCCCGGAGCCGTTCAACCACACGCTCCAGATCGCCCAGGTCGGCGTGATCCGCTGCGAGCTTGAGGTGACCGGCCGCCCCGCCCACGTGCTGGACACCGGCGCCGGCCTGAACGCCATCGAGGCCGCCTTCCGCCTTCTGAATCATCTGAAGAAGCTCGAAACGGCCTGGAACCACCCCGAAGGGCGGCACCCGGCCTACGCCCACCACCATCATCCCTACAACCTGAACGTCGGGCACATCGACGGCGGCGAGTGGGCGTCCTCCGTCCCGACCCGCTGCCGGATGGAACTGCGCTTCGGCTTCCCGCCGGGCCGCGCCGCCGCCGACGTCAGCGCCGAGATCGAACGCGCGGTGGCCGAGGCCTGCCGCACCGACGCCGACCTCAAGGGCATCGAAGCCCGCATGATCTTCCGCGGTTTCCAGGCGGAAGGCTGCACGATCGACCCCGACCACCCGATGCTGGAGGCTCTGGACGCCGCCCACCGCAGCATCTTCGGCGCGCCGGCGCCCAAGCTGGCGCAGACCTGCACGACGGACGTCCGCAACTTCCTGCTCTACGGCGACACGCCGGCCACCTGCTACGGCCCGGAGGCGGAGCGCATCCACGGCATCGACGAATCCGTGTCGCTCGACAGCCTCGCCAAGGTGACCGCCGTCCTGGCGCTGTTCATGGCCGACTGGTGCGGGCTCGAAAAAATTTCCTGAGACCAAACGAACAATAAGGAGGCTTCATCGATGAGCAACCGTTTGCGGTATCTTCGGCCATCTTTCGCGAAACGGGCCCTGACCGCCGCGGCGCTGGCCGCGGCGCTCGCCACCCCCGCGGTGCTGGCCTCCCCCGGCCTTGCGGTGGCGCAGGAGCGCGGCGGCACGATGAACATCATCGTCCAGCCGGAACCGCCGATCCTGGTGCTCGGCCTCAACCAGCAGGCGCCGACGCAGACGGTCGCCGGCAAGATCTACCAGGGCCTGCTGACCTTCAGCTTCGACCTGAAGCCGCAGCCGGAACTGGCGGAAAGCTGGGAAGTCTCCCCGGACGGCAAGGTCTACACCTTCAAGCTGGTGAAGAACGCGAAGTGGCACGACGGCAAGCCCTTCACCGCCCATGACGTGGTGTTCTCCACCT
>JAEZPL010000773.1 GCA_023413605.1 Pseudomonadota bacterium | reverse complement strand
CGCGCGCTGGAGCGCGGCGACGAACTGTGGGTGGCCTACCAGCCCATCGTCGAGATGGTGACCGGTGGGCTCGCCGGGTTCGAGGCGCTGGTGCGCTGGAACCATCCGGAGCGCGGCAACATCCCGCCGGGCATCTTCATCCCCATCGCGGAGAGCACCGGCCTGATCGTGGCGCTGGGCGCCTGGGTGCTGCGCGAGGCCTGCACGCGGATCGCCGACTGGCAGGAAAAGCGGCTGCCCGGCTCCGCCGCGCTGTTCATGAGCGTGAACCTCTCCACCCGCCAGCTGAACGACCCGGACGTGGTCACGCTGGTGCGCGACGTGCTGCGCGAGACCGGAGCGGATCCCTGCTGGATCAAGCTGGAGATCACCGAAAGCGCGGTCATGGAAAAGGCCGAGCAGGCGATCCGCCTGCTGCAGAGCCTGCGCGGCCTGGGCATCAAGATGTCCATCGACGACTTCGGCACCGGCTATTCGTCGCTGTCCTACCTGCACAAGCTGCCGATCGACAGCCTGAAGGTGGACCGGTCCTTCGTCATGGCCATGCACCAGTCCGAAGAAAACCGCGCCATCGTCCGCATCATCATGGATCTGGCGCGCCTGCTCGGCTTCGACGTCATCGCCGAGGGCATCGAGACCAGCGCCGACGCCAACCTGCTGCGCGCGCTCGCCTGCGATTACGGCCAGGGCTACCATTTCGCCAAGCCGCTGCCCCCCGCCGAGGCCGAGACCCTGGTCGGCGCCGAGCATCTGCCCTGGCAGATCCCGCGGTAACCCCGCGGCGCCCGCCTGCCCTTTCCTTCCCGATTGATGGATCGCCCGCCCCTGCGGGGCGCGGGCCGACGCGACGCCGTGCCGGGCGCGACGTGCCGCGTGCCTCGTTGCGCGTGATCATGGCGCATGGCGGAGATACCCGCTCTCCGGGTTTGTGGAGACACGAAACCATCGCTATGATCGGGGCGCCGTTTAACATTTCGAACACCGGACGACTTTGAGAGACACCGGCTGAATCGAACCCCCCGGCACCGGCAGCGATACAGGGAAAAGCAGACCATGAGCGACACGGCGACATCGGCACCCGACAGCACAACCCTTGGCAATTCGGCCCTTGGCAATTCGGCGGCAAGCCGCGACAAGGCGTATTTCCTGCACCCCTACACCAACCTCCACCAGCACGAGACCCAGGGTCCGATGATCGTGGAGCGCGGCAAGGGCGTGCGCGTCTATGACGACAGCGGCAAGGAATACATCGAGGGGCTGGCCAGCCTCTGGTGCGTGTCGCTGGGCTGGGACGAGGAGCGGCTGGTGGAGGCCGCGACCGCGCAGATGCGCAAGCTGCCGACCTACCACGTCTTCGGGCACAAGAGCCACGAGCCGGGCATCGATCTGGCGGAGCGGCTGATCAAGCTGGCGCCCGTGCCGATGTCCAAGGTGTTCTTCGCCAACTCGGGCTCCGAGGCGAACGACACGGCCATCAAGCTGATCTGGTACTACAACAACGCGCTCGGCCGGCCCGAGAAAAAGAAGATCCTGTCGCGCGTGAAAGCCTATCACGGCGTCACCGTGGCGACCGCCAGCCTGACCGGCCTGCCGAACAACCACCGCGACTTCGACCTGCCGATCGCGCGCATCCTGCACGCCGACTGCCCGCACCACTACCGCTTCGCCGAGCCGGGCGAAACCGAGGAGGCGTTCGCCACCCGCCTTGCCGAAAGCCTGGAACGGCAGATCCTGGCGGAAGGGCCTGAGACCATCGCCGCCATGTTCGCGGAGCCGGTCATGGGTGCCGGCGGCGTCATCGTCCCGCCCGCCACCTATTTCCAGAAGATCCAGCCGATTCTGAAGAAATACGACATCCTGCTGGTCGCCGACGAGGTGATCTGCGGCTTCGCGCGCACCGGCAATTTCTGGGGCAGCCAGACCATGGGCATGCAGCCGGACATCCTGACCTGCGCCAAGCAGCTGTCGTCGGGCTACCTGCCCATTTCGGCGGTGATGGTGACGGAGAAGATCTATCAGGCCTGCGTGGAGGAGAGCAAAAAGATCGGCACCTTCGGCCACGGCTACACCTACTCCGCCCACCCGGTCGCGGCGGCCGTCGCCATCGAGACGCTGAAGATCTACGAGGAGCGGGACATCGTCGGCCACGTCCAGGCCATCACCCCGCTGTTCCAGCGCCGGCTGAAGGATCTCGCCGACCACCCGCTGGTCGGGGAGGCCCGCGGCATCGGCCTGATCGGCGCCATCGAACTGGTGGCCGACAAGGCGACCAAGGCGCCCTTCGACCCGGTGGGACGCGCCGGGGCCGTGGTCAACGCCTTTGCCCAGGAGAACGGCCTGATCACCCGCGCCATGGGCGACAGCCTGGCGCTGTGCCCGCCGCTGATCATCGGCGAGGATGACATCAACGCCGTCTTCGACCGCATGACAGCATCGCTCGACGCGGCGGTGCCGGTGCTGCGCGGGTAAGATCAGCTTGCGCTAGGATCCGCTTGATCGTGGAAAGGTCGCCCTTCGCCGAACCGGCGGGGCGGCCTTTTTCATGCCGGCTCGGGGCTACGCCCCGGGGATCCGGTCTAGGGTCCGATCAGGTGCGGGCGGTGTTGATGACCAGGGTCGAGGCGACGACCCCCACCGTCAATGCGTCGCGGGCCAGCGCTTCGGCGTCGGGCCAGACCATGCGCCCGTTCACCTCGACCAGATGATTGTGGTGGACGGCCATGTAGCCGCCGACGCTGGCCATGTAGATGACCCGCGCCAGCCGTTCCGCCGGTCGGGCGGGTTCTTCGGAGCGGCTTGCGGCGGTCGCGGGCGCCAGCTGTGGCGGGCGTAGCGGGACCACCGTATTGCCGGATTTCGGGAACGGCTGGGAAGGTACGGCAACCTTGCCACGATCGGCGCTCAAGGCACGCGAGACAGGCGCGCTGTTCGCTCTCGCAACGGAATTCATGCTCGCCTCTTTTCAATGCCAAGTTACTGCCATGCTGGCACCGATTACCGGGAGCTTCCATAAGACGATACGCTTACCGCCTTTGCGAAGACCATGACTTTCGTTTGGGAAGGACAACATAAGAAAACAGGCTCACACACATCTTTCGTGTCATTTGCGTCAAACCGATTTCCAGCCGGAAATTTTGTAGCGCAGGTCTGGTTGTCTGAAACCGCACTTCACGGCAAGGCTCGGTCGCAGCACATCTCCCACGGCTGCCCAGCGCAATTCCTCCGATCGTTGCCGCGCCGCCGCAAACGGCAATGCGCCGCCGCGAAAATTCGGCGTGAAAATTGGCGGTGCGAGCGGTTAACCTTTTGACTTCGGTCAATGCCGGGTGGCGTGCGGACAACGATCATGCCATCTTCCTAAGGTGCTAGGCCCCGCGGCGCATTCTGCCCGCCTGTCCAGGCACTCCGCCCTTTCGGATTACCGCGAAACGGAACGCGCGATGGACTACGAGAGCTTTTTCCGCACCCAGATCGCCACCTTGAAGCAGGATGGCCGCTACCGGGTTTTCGCCAACCTGGAACGCCACGCGGGGAACTTTCCGAAGGCGACCTTCCGCGACGCATCCGGCAAGGAGCGCGAGGTCACGGTCTGGTGCTCCAACGACTATCTCGGCATGGGGCAGAACCCGGCCGTGCTGAAGGCCATGCACGACGCGGTCGACGGCGTCGGCGCGGGGGCCGGCGGCACGCGCAACATCTCCGGCACCAACATCTACCATGTGCTGCTGGAACGGGAACTGGCCGACCTGCACGGCAAGGAGGCGGCGCTGCTGTTCACCTCCGGCTACGTGTCGAACGACGCGACGCTGGGAACGCTGGGCAAGCTGCTGCCGAACTGCGTTATCCTGTCCGACGCGCTGAACCACAATTCAATGATCACCGGCATCCGCAACAGCGGCGCCGAGAAGCACATCTTCCGCCACAACGACCCCAAGCACCTGGACGAACTGCTGTCGCAGATCGCCCCGAACCGGCCCAAGGTGGTGGCGTTCGAAAGCGTCTATTCCATGGACGGCGACATCGCCCCGATCCATGACATCTGCGACGTCGCCGAGAAGCACGGCGCGATGACCTACATCGACGAGGTGCACGCGGTCGGCTTGTACGGCCCGCGCGGTGCCGGCGTGGCGGAGCGCGACGGCGCCATGGACCGGCTGACCATCATCGAAGGCACGCTGGGCAAGGCCTTCGGCGTGCAGGGCGGCTACATCACCGGCTCGACCGCCCTGGTGGATTGCATCCGCAGCTTCGCCGCCGGCTTCATCTTCTCCACCTCGCTGTCGCCGGTGCTGGCGGCCGGCGCGCTGGCCAGCATCCGTTACCTGAAGGAACATCAGGGCGAGCGCGACCGCCACCAGGAACGCGCGGCCAGGCTGAAGCGCCTGTTCGCCGATGCCGGCCTGCCGGTGATGCCGTCGGTCAGCCACATCGTCCCGGTGATGGTGGGTGACGCCCACCGCTGCAAGCGCGCCGCCGACGAACTGATGGAGCGGCACGACATCTACGTGCAGCCGATCAACTACCCGACCGTGCCGCGCGGCACCGAGCGCCTGCGCTTCACCCCCACCCCGCTGCACAGCGACGCCG
Source organism: Pseudomonadota bacterium (assembly GCA_023413605.1). GTDB lineage: Bacteria > Pseudomonadota > Alphaproteobacteria > Azospirillales > Azospirillaceae > Azospirillum. Next base: position 140 of record JAEZPL010000773.1, on the reverse strand, counting down.
AGATGGAACGCCTTGTCGAAGCCATGCTCGACGTGTGGAGCCGCCTGGATCTGCGGCTGGCGGCCTGAGTCATACCGAAGGCGTTTGATGGCTTCCATCAAACGCCTTCGGTTCAAACCCGGCAGCACATGGCGCAGCCA
>JAEZPL010000764.1 GCA_023413605.1 Pseudomonadota bacterium | reverse complement strand
GGCCGATCTGGCGCCGGACAGCGCCCGTCGGCTGGTGCGCCGGATCACGATCGCCGCCATCGGGCTGGCGATCGCCGGAACTGGCGTCGGCCTGTCGGAGGGCATGTTCACCCCGCCGGAAATGCGGTCGGTCATCGGCTTCGGCACGATGGTGCTGATCACGGCCTCGTTGCTGATTCTGCTGCCGCACAAGCTGTGGATCGCCGCGGCGGAGCCGGCGCCCGAGGACGACTGTGGCTGCCCGGACGGCGGTCCGGACGTGACGGTCCCGCCCGGGGAGACCCCTTCCCCCGCTGAGGCGCCCCGCGTGGTCTGGCTGCGTCTGCGCCTGCTGATCGGCGCGGTGGCGGTCGGCTCGCTCTGCGCGGCGGCGGCGGGGTACCTGGCGCTGGCCGTTTACGCGTCGAAGCTGATGCTGACGACCATCATCGTCGGCGGCGTGCTGCTGGTCGCCCGCGGCGTCCTGCGCGAGATGCTGTGCGTCCTGCTGGAACGCGGCAGCGGCCAGGTGGCCGAGATGCGCGACATGGTCGTCGCCACCGACCGGGGCCGCCGCCTGCTGGGCCACGCCGGCCGCATCGCCATCGACGGCGGGCTGCTGACCATCGCCGCCTTCTTCGTTCTGCCCCTGACCGGCATGACCCTGTCGGAGATGAAGGGGCTGGCCGACAGCTTCCTCAGCGGCATCACGGTCGGCGGCGTGCGGATCGCGCCGGTCGACATCATGACCGCGCTGGTGGTGCTGGGCGTCATCATCACGGTGACGCGCTTCGTCCAGCGCCAGCTCGACGAGCGCATCCTGCGCCGCGTCGCCATCGACGAGGGCGTGCGCAACTCCATCCGCACGGGCGTCGGCTATCTCGGCACGACGACGGCGGTGCTGATGTCGGTCGGAACGCTGGGGCTGGACCTGTCCAGCCTCGCCATGATCGCCAGCGCGCTGTCGGTCGGTATCGGTTTCGGCCTGCAGAACGTCGTCAGCAACTTCATCTCCGGCCTGATCATGCTGGTGGAACGGCCGGTGAAGGTCGGCGACTGGGTGGTGGTCAACGGGCTTGAGGGCACGGTCCGCCGCATCAGCGTCCGCGCGACGGAGATCCAGACCTTCCAGCGCGCCTCGGTGATCATCCCCAACTCGGAATTCATCTCCAAGGCGGTGGTGAACTGGACGCTGAAGGACAAGACCACCCGAATCGAGATCAAGGTCCGCGTCAACTACGACGCCGACGTCCGGCTGGTCTACGCGCAGCTTCTGCTGATCGCGCAGGGGCACACGCAGGTGCTGCACAACCCGGAGCCGGTGGTGATGTTCCGCGACTTCGGGCCGACGGCCCTGGAGTTCGAACTGCGCGCCTTCGTCGCCAACACCGACCACATCCTGCCCGTCCGCAACGAACTGCGCATGCGCATTGTCGAGAAGTTCCGGGAACTGGGTATCGAGATGCCCCTGGAGCAGCGCGTCGTCCACATGCCCAAGGTCGAGGCGATGCTGGAGGCCCTGCTCGCCGAACGGAAAGCCGCCGGGAACGCCCCGGCACTGGAGGTTGTGTCCGACGCCGGCAAGGTCGTTCCGATCGCCGAGAAGGAGCCCAAGGCCGTGTTCTAAGGCGAATGGCAGAGTGCTTTAGAACCAAAAGCTGGTTCGTCTCCTAACCATACGTTCACGGTTGGTCATTCATGGTTGGCCGTCGGCAATCGGTCGTGAACGGTAAAACGGCCGAGAGAACGCGTGGGAGGCGTGTGTGCGGGGGCAGGTTCGGGGCAGGTGGTGGTCGCTGATCCTGGTGATGATTCTGGCGCATGTCCCGCCGGCCTTCGACACGGCATCCGCGCATGTCACCCTGGCGGTCGAGCCGCAGGTGGTCAGGCTGGGCACCGGTGGCGTCGGAGGCACCTACCGTCCCATCGGTCGGCTGATCGCCCAGGCGCTGTCGTCGCATGACGACTCGTCCTGCGCGGCCGCGCCGGATTGCCCCGCGGGCGGCGTGGTGGTCGTCTCCCAGACCTCCAACGGCTCCGTCGCCAATGTGGAGGCGATGGAGCGTGGTCTCATCGAGCTGGCGCTGATCCAGTCCAACATCGCGGACTGGGCCTTCCGCGGCACCGGACGTTCCCACGGGCGGCCGCCGGCCACGTCGCTGCGCGCCGTCGCCACGCTCTACCAGGAAAGCCTGCATCTGGTCACCCGCCCCGGTTCCGGCATCCACGCGGTACCGGACCTGCGCGGCCGGCGCGTCTCGCTGGACGAGCCGGGCTCCGGCACGCTGGGCGACGTGCGGGAACTGCTGTTCGCCTTCGGCCTGTCCGAACGCGATCTGAAGCCGGAATTCGTCAAGCCCGACCTCGCCCGCGCCCGCATGCGCGAAGGAAGGCTGGACGCCTTCTTCATCGTGGCCGGCGCGCCGATGAGCGTACTGTTAAGCGCCGACCGCAGCGATGCCATCTCGCTGGTCCCCATCGATGGGGCGCCGGTGGACGCCTTGCTCGCCCGGCTGCCCTTCTACAGCCGGACGGTCATTCCGGATGGGACCTATCCGGGGGTGCCCGACACGCCGACCATCGCCGTGGGCGCGCAGCTTCTCGTCAGGGCGGACCTGAACGACGACCTCGTGTACCGCCTGACGCGCGCGCTCTGGTCGGACGGCACGCGCGCCATCCTCGACAAGGGGCATGCCAAGGGGAACCAGATCCGGCGCGAGCGCGCGCTCGACGGCATCTCCATCCCGCTTCATCCCGGCGCGGAACGCTTTTACCGCGAGCAGGGCATGATTCGGTGATGGTGCGGCGCATGTGGCAATTCATCATCAGGGGGGGCAGCGCATCCTCCGTCTCCGCCGGGCATGGCCGCGCGGTCGCGCTGATCCTGTGCCTGATGGTGATCTCGCTTTCGGTCGGTGTCGTCGGCTACGTGCAGAACACCCTGCGCACCGTGCGCGCCGGGCTGCCGGTGGCCGTGATGGAGCAGCAGCGGGAAATCGTCGGGCTGGACGGCGCGCTTGAACGGCTGCTGCTGGATTTGCGGACGGCGCGTCTGGGCGGCGCCACCGCCGATGACGTGGCCCGCCTGCTCGATCATGTTCGTGGGGCGGAGGAGTGGCTGGCCCGCATGCGGCGCAGCCACACCTTCGACGATCTGGTGGGGGTGTCGGCGGTGCACGCCGTCGCCAACCCGGTCCTGGTCGACGTGCGGAACTGGCTGGAGGAGGGCATCCACGGCCTGCCGGCGACCTCGCAGCTGGTGCTGCGGCTGTGCGACCGGCGGGTGAACGACGCCATCGTGGACATCATCCCGCTGCTCGGCGCCGCGCAGGGGCAGGCGGTGCGGCTGCTGAAGGAGCAGGGGACGTTGCTGGACCACTTCCAGGATGGGCTGATCGCCATCCTGGTTCTGGTCGCGGCGCTGGCGGTGCTGTCGATCCTGCTGGTGATCCGCGCCCTGGCCGACCGCCGCCGCGTCGCCACGGCGCTGGAAGCCGCCCGCGACGCCGCCGAGCGCGCCAGCGTCGCCAAGAGCCAGTTCCTCGCCGGCATGAGCCACGAGCTGCGCACGCCGCTGAACGCCATTATCGGCTTTTCGGCGATGATCCGCGATCAGGCGCACGGTCCCACGGGCGATCCCAGCTACGTCGAATACGGATCCGACATCCACGACAGCGGCGTGCACCTGCTGTCCATCGTCAACGACGTTCTGGATCTGGCGAAGGTCGAGGCCGGTCGCTACGAGCTGGAAAACGGCGCCGTCGACCTGCGCGCCATCGTCCGCGCCACGCTGCGGACCCTGGCGCCCCGCGCGGGGGAGGGGCAGGTGACCCTGTCCGCCGAACTGTCGGAGGGCCTGCCGCCTGTGAACGGGGACGAGCGCGCGCTGCGGCAGGTGCTGCTGAACCTCGTCTCCAACGCGGTCAAGTTCACCCTGCCGGGCGGGCGGGTGCTGATCCGCGCCTACCGGACCCGCGGCGGCTATGTGACGGTGGAGGTCGTGGACACCGGAATCGGCATTCCGGACGATCGGATCGACGCGGTGCTGCGTCCCTTCGAGCAGATCGACAACGGCTTGCAGCGCCGCTACGAGGGCACGGGCCTAGGCCTGCCGCTGGCGCGGTCCTTGGTGGAACTGCATGGCGGCCAGTTGCGGATCGCCAGCCGTCCCGGCGTCGGAACCACCGTCAGCG
>JAEZPL010000693.1 GCA_023413605.1 Pseudomonadota bacterium | reverse complement strand
TGGAGGTCGCGACAGGTCTTCTCGAAAGCGTCGGCGGTGAAGCAGCTGCCGTTATCGGTGAGCACATGGGTGATGGCGAAGGGAAAAGCGGTCACCGCCTCCTTCAGGAAGGCGCTCGCGCAGGCTTTTCGGCGCATTCCACAGATCGGCGATCATGTTGACGCAGCGCAGGTCGATGGCCGCGGACTGCGGATATTCCTCCTTGTCGATCCAGTTCTTGTTGATTGAAAGATCCATCAACTTGTGAGCCAGTTCGTCGTTCCATGTCTGGCAGAAGGTCGCGAGATTCTGACGCGCGTTGCCGTCAAGAAAAAGTTCGTCATGGATGATCTGGTAGACCGAATTGGCCACCGTTTCGTGGGTGGGAAATACACTCTTCGCCGCAACCTCTTTCAAAGCATCACTGCCGAACAACGGGTCGATGAGCCCTGCGCCAGTCGGTTCGCATCGGTCATAACAATCTCCGTGGTTGATTTTTCATGCGGGTCCTGGCGTGGCGATGCCGGGACAGCGGCTTGTCGGCGGGTATGCTTGACGGCTATGCGAAGTCCAGGACCATCCGGCCTTCGATCTTGCCGTGTTCGAGCCTGCCAAAGATGTCGTTGATGTCTTCCAGCCTGGCCGTGGTGGTCTGGCTGCGGACCTTGCCCGACGCGGCGAAGGCGATCGCCTCGTCGAGGTCGCGCCGCGTGCCCACGATCGACCCCCGCACCGTGATGCGCTTCAGCACGACGTCGAAGATCGGTGTCGGAAACTCGCCGGGTGGCAGGCCGACCAGACTGACGGTGCCTTTGCGGCGGACCATCTGCAGTGCCTGCGAGAAGGCGGGGGGCGAGACCGCGGTGACAAGGATGCCGTTGGCTCCCCCCTTCGTCGCCTCGATGACTTTGGCGACGGCATCGGCCGACCGGGCGTCGATCGCCACATCCGCGCCCGACCGGAGCGCGAGTTCGAGCTTGTCCGGCGCGATGTCGATGGCGACGACGTTGAGCCCCATGGCCTTGGCGTATTGAATTGCCACGTTGCCAAGACCGCCAATGCCGGAGATGGCGACCCATTCGCCCGGCCGTGCTTCGGTTTCCTTCAGCCCCTTGTAGGTGGTGACACCGGCGCACAGGATCGGGGCGATGGCGATGAAATCGACGTCGGCGGGAAGTCTGGCCGCGAAGGGAGCCGAAGCGACGACGTATTCGGCAAAGCCGCCGTTGCAGCTGTAACCGGTGTTGTGCTGATTCTCGCACAAGGTCTCCCATCCGGTTTCGCAATATTCGCAACGCATGCAGGCGTCGTGCAGCCAGGGCACGCCGACGGCGTCGCCGATCTTCCGTTCGGTGACGCCGGCACCCAGCGCGACCACGACGCCCGCGGCCTCATGGCCGGGAATGAAGGGTAGGGACGGCTTCACCGGCCAATCGCCGGCCGCGGCGTGCAGGTCGGTGTGGCAGACGCCGCAGGCTTTGACCTGTACGAGGACCTCACCGGGGCCCGGAGAAGGAACCGGTACGTCCTCGATCAGCAGCGGCTTGCCGAATTCGCGCACGACCGCGGCCTTCATCGTTGCCTTGACCATGGGAGATCTCCACAGTTCGTTCCGAGACGCAACCTTCAAATCTGGAATAGTGCATCTGCAAGCACCAGGATTGCTCGGCTCTCAAACCCTAGAACGTGTGGGGATTTTTTCAAGAGAAAGAAGACATTATGAAGGTGGCGTGTATGGCGTGTATACTCCTCATAATTTAGAGAGGCGCGCCCTCTGATTGGGGAACGTGATGCCGAATATTTACTTATATTGATGTATATTAAAAGGTTATGTTCGGTTGGGGAGAGTAGGCCTGTCGTTGGAGGCGCGAGGCGTCGAGCCATGCCGCAGCATCTTTCGCGCGCCGTTGCAACCTACATGCCAAAGTTTCAAGCGATGGCGACGATGGACTTCAAGATCGGGGGCGAACACCGTCCGAGCCGATATCGGACCAACAGCCCCGAAGTCTCCCCCCGCCGTCCCATCTCCGCTACTGATAATCGCGCCGCCAGGGATCGCATGTTCACCACGTGGAGCGAGGCGCCCAATCCTGTTCCGGTTGCCTGAGCGGAACCGACAGCCGACAGGTCTGACCCTCGGTCATCAACCGCCCGCCAGATCGTGCACAAAGCCCATCGTGTTCCCTGCCGTTGGGAGGTGCTGTGTTTCAGCCCGATACAGAAACCTCTGAAAATGCGGCAACAGACCTATGATACGGCCGGCGCATGAAGGCTTCCATCAAACGCCTTCGGTATGAGCCGTAAACCACCCCTCGAAGCCAAATTGGCTGAGATCGATCCGTTGCAGAATTTTGCTGCCAAACCCCCGCGGTCGCATCCTGGGCCGCTACAACCAGTCAGGGCATGGCTTGTGGCCGTGTCAGTCCTGTTTGGAACATTCTAAGGTTGAAAACTTTTTGGTTTCTCGTAGGGAAAACAGCATCCAATGGCCGCGCCCCGCCATACTGGCTGTTTTGCCCGTTCCTTTAATTCTCCCTAAAAAAGGCTGTCGCTTTTCCCAGCTTAGCGAAGCGCGTTTACGACATGATGTCACACCGACGTATGGGAGCATTCCATCGGAATCCCGCTATTATCAACGATAACAAACGATTAACGACACTCTCATAGAGGGTTTTGGGCCGGTGTCGCGCCAAAATAGGTTTGACTCGGATGCATATACTTTCTACTTTTTGCAACTGCCGAGCGGTATAGGCGCTACAACTCCTTGTGTAGGTTCAGTGGTTCACGGACGGAGGTCGTTATGAGGGCGTTTTGGGGTGCGGTGGTCGGCGCGGCCTTGCTGATGGCATCGGCCGGCGTGCAGGCTCAGGAAAAGCTTCGGATCGGCCACGTGCTGCCGAAGGGGTCCCAGTTCAGCGAAGCCGTGCGCGTGATGAACGAGGAACTCCAGCGCCGCACGAACAACAAGTATGTGCTCGAGGAACATCCGGCCAGTGTGCTGGGGTCCGGTCCGGCCATGCTGGACGCCGTGAAGCTTGGCACCATCGACTTGGTGCTGTCGTCGTCGGGCGGCGCGCTGGCGCAGTTCAATCCGAACATCGGCATCCTGGACCTGATGCTGCTGTTCCGGGACGAGGCGCACGCGGATCTGGTCCTGGACGGTCCCATCGGTGCGTCACTCCTCGACTCCTTCAAGGACACCGGCACGGTTGCGCTGGGTTGGGCCGAGAACGGATTCCGGCAGCTCACCAACTCGCTTCGGCCGGTCAAGGCTCCGGGCGATCTGAAGGGCATGAAGGTCCGCATCGCTGAGAGCGAGCTTTACAAGCAGGCGTTCCTGACGCTGGGTGCGGAGCCCTTCTCCATGCCCTTCGCGCAGCTGTACCCAGCTCTGAAAAGCGGTCAGGCGGAAGCGCAGGAGAACCCGGTCACCACCATCGTCGGTTCGAAGCTGTACGAGGTGCAGAGCCACATCACGATCAGCAAACACACCTATTCTCCGGGCGTTTTCCTGATCAACAAGGAGTTCTTCGACGAGCTGTCGCCCGAAATGAAGACGGCCTTCATCGAAGCGGCCCGCATCGGCGGCAAGGCTTCGCGCGAGTTCGTGCGCAACCGCGACCGCGAGGGCATGAACACCCTCAAGA
>JAEZPL010000637.1 GCA_023413605.1 Pseudomonadota bacterium | reverse complement strand
GGAACTCTTCATGCGCCGGCCGTATCACACCACGATGTTGAGGTTCTGCCCGCGGGTCGCGGTGACATTGCCGCCGCCAGAGTTGCCGCCGCCGGTATTCCCGCCGGGCTGGAGCAGGGAGGCCATGGCCTGTTGCTGCTGCTGGGCGTTCTGGCTGAGGTTCTTCACGCCCAAGTCGGCTTGGCCCTGCGCCTGACGCAGGCCGATAGCCGCGCCCATGGTCGAGGAGGTGACGTCAAGAGCCATCGGTCAGTGCCTTCTTCGAATCGCCGAGTTCCAGACGACCCGGCTCAGATGACCACGTTGACGTGACCGGTCCCCGCGCTGGCGGTGGGGGCGGCGTGCGTGGACACCGGGGAAGACGGTACCACCGTTGGGCTTTGCACGGAAGTGGTGTGGCCCGACGCCGCAGCCTTTCCAGCCGAGGGGGTGAAGGCGTTCCCGGCCGTGCGGCCATCGACACCCGTGCCCCTGCCCCCGCCGTTGCCATTGCCTGGGCCGTCGCTTCGGCCACTCCCCTGCCCCTGGTCGCCGTCGGCGCCGCCGACAAGCAATTGCAGGGACGGCTTGGCGTCCTTCCGGTCCTTCAGCGCTTCCTTGTACTGCTTCAGCGCGGCCTCGGTCGGGATTTGCTCCACCGTGGCGCCGTCCGAGGGATTGCGGAACAGCAGCACGAGGCGCGAGGCGTCCGCGTCGAACCGGAAAGCAACCCGCGGATAACGCCCGACGAGCGGGTCTTCCTTGCCCTTGGGCTGGTCCGCGGATTTATCGGTGACGGGCACAGGTCCGGCGTCGGCCCCCTTGTCAACGGCAACGCCGTTGCGGGCCGTCATGGCGGTCAACGGCGCAAGCGCCGTTGCGGTGGCGGAGGCCACGTTCATGACAGAAACACCGGACTGTGGATAGTTTGGAACCTCATATTGCATTCAATGCGGCGCAATGTAAAGGGTTTGTTCACCTTTAATCGTTCTACGACGAAAGTCGTTGCCTCATAGGCTGTTGATGACGTTCGGCTTTCGCTGTTTCTGACGCGGCTTGGCCCTCCCACGGTTTTCACAACCCATGCGCTTCGGTGGCGCTTGCGGTCGCGCGCCGGCCCTTCTAAGCCTTACCCATGGCTACGATCGCGGAAGCTCTTGCGCTTGCACTCGACCACCACCTTGCCGGCCGGCTGGCCGAGGCGCAGGAGCTCTATAACCGCATCCTGGACGCCGATCCGGAACAGCCGGACGCGCTGCATTTCCTCGGCGTGCTGGCCGGGCAGGTGGGGGAATACACAGCCGGCCTCCAGCTCATCGCCCGCGCCATCGCCGGCAGGCCGGACGCGGCGGACATGCACGCCAACAGCGGCAACATCCGGCGCGCCGCCGGCGACATGGCGGAAGCCGTCGCGGCTTACCGTCGCGCGATCGCGCTGCAACCCGACTTCGCGGAGGCCTGGACGGACCAGGCGAACGCGCACCGCCTGACGGGCGACACGGACCGCGCCGTCGCGGCGCTGGAACACGCGGTGGCGTCAGCGCCCCTCTTAGACATCGCGCGCGAGCGGCTGGGCGGCCTGCTGCACGAGCGCGGCTGGCTGCTGGTGGAATCCGGCCGCTGGGTGGAGGCCCTGCGCCCGCTGGCCCGCGCGGCGGAGCTGATGCCCCTGGACGCCGACGTCGCCTTCCTGCACGGGAACGCGCTGTTCGCGATCGGCCTTCGCGAGGATTCTCTGGCCGCCTACCGCAAGGCACTGGCCATCACGCCGGACTTCCCGTCCGCCGCCTTCAACCTGGGCATCGCTCTGAGCGCCGTGGACCGACTGGCTGAATCCGCCGCCGCGCTGGAGCACACCGCGCGCCTGGATCCACGCCACATCGACGCCATCGACCGGCTGGTCGTCGCCCTCGCCCTGCTGGGGCGGGAGGAGGCTGCGATCGCGTGGGGGGAGCGGGCGCTGGCGCTCAAGGATCGGATGGCGATGGACCATGCCCCGGCCCTGCCTCCCCTGCCAGCAGCACCACGCGGGGCAGAGGGGCGGCGGCGCAACGTCGTCGCCTTCAGCCTGTGGGGCGACGATGACCACTTGGCCCGCGGCGCGGTGGAGAATGCCCGGCTCGTCCCGGAGATCCATCCGGGCTGGGTCTGCCGCGTCTATCACGACCGTTCCGTGCCGGCCGCCACGCTGGAGGAATTGTCGAAGGCCGGCGCCGAACTGGTCGTCGTGGACGGCGGCATCACGCGCGGCCCCCATTGGCGGCTTGCCGTCGCCGATGACCCGACGGTGAACCGGTTCCTCTGCCGGGATTGCGACGGCCGCCTGTCCCATTCCGAAGCGGCGGCGGTGGAGGCCTGGATCGCCTCCGGCCTGCCCTTCCACGTCATGCGGGACCAGATCCTGCACACCGAGGTCATTCAAGGCGGGTTGTGGGGCGGCGTCGCCGGACTGTTGCCCGACCTGCTGCCGCTGGCCGAGCGCAGCGCAGCCGCGGAGGCGGACCGTATGGCGGAACTGCGGTTCCTGCGCCGCATCGTCTGGCCGATGATCCGCAATCATGCCCTGGTCCACGACCGCAGCCACCGGCAGCACGGCCTACCCCTGCCGGGATGATGCGCATCAGAAATGCAGGAAGCCTGAGACGGCGGTCGGGGTGGCGGGTTCGGAAACGGGCGTGCCGGTTATGGGGCGGGCTCCCGCGCCGCCACGACGACCAGCCCCTCCACCGGCTCCCCGCTTTCGAAACGCAGGATGTCGCGGTCGAAGCGAATCACGGTCAGGCCCGCGCCGTCCAGGCTGGCGCGAACGTGGCCTTCGGCGTGGGCGTAGCGGCCGTGCGGGTTGACCCGGTATGGCACGTCCTCCGTGTCCAGCCGCTCCACCGTGAAGGCCAGCCGTCCGCCGGGGCGCAGGCTTGCCGCAGCGCCCTCCAGCACCGTTTCGAGCGCGCCGAAATAGCACAGCACGTCGGCCGCGACGATCAGGTCGAATGCGCCGGGATGGGCGGACAGGAAGGCGCCCAGTTCCGTTTCCTCCAACCCGTCGTAGAGACCGCGCTCCCGCGCGCGCTCCAGCATGCCGGGCGACAGGTCCACCCCCACCAGCCGCCGCGCATGGGGACGCAGGAAGGGCGCGCACAGGCCGGTGCCGCAACCGGCGTCCAGCACGGCGTCCAGAACTGGGCGACTGCCGTCGGGCGACTGGCCTTCCGCGGCCACGGCCTCGGCCAGCAGGGCCGGCGCCCGGTAGCCGAGTTCGGTGAGCTTGCTGTCGAACTCCCCGGCGAACAGGTCGAAGACCTGCCGGACATAGGCATCGGAGGCGCGCTCCTCGGCTCCCAGGCCGGCGACCGCCGCGCCGATGTGGCGGGCGACCGGGTGGTGGGGGTGGTCGCGCAACCACCGCCGGGCGAAGCGCGCGGCCTCCGCCGTTCCGCCGTCCTCGTGCAGCAGGTACAGCGCGCCGGACAGGTTGTCGTGCGCCTCGTCCCAATCGGGGCGCAGGGCCAGAGCCCGCAGGTAGGCGGTCGCGGCCCCGGGCAGCCGGTCCTGCTCGCGCAGCAGGTTGGCGAGGTTGTTGAAGGCCTCCGCATAGTCCGGCTGCTGGACCAGAGCCCGGTGAAAGCGCCGCTCCGCCTCCTCCACCTCGCCAAGGGCCTTCAACGCCGAGGCGAGGTTGTAATGAACCAGCGGATGGTCGAGGCCGCAGTCCAGCGCCTCGCGATAGGCCGCCGCGGCCTCCGCCACGCGGTTCTGCGCGCGCAGCACGTTGCCCAGGTTGTTGTGCGCCTCCGCAAGGCGCGGGTTGAGGGCCAGCGCGCGCCGGAAGGCAGCCTCGGCCTCCACCGCAAGGCCCTGGGCGGCCAGCCCGTTCGCTTCCGCGTACAGGCGCAGGGCGGGGGCGGCAAGCCCTCCCGGGCGGAGCATGGAACGCGGCTCGGTCACAGGGACGGACTCCTTCGGCATCGCGGCCTGAACAGATGGAACCTGAACGTTGGACGGAATAACAGCATCTTTACCTTGATCGGCGGATCATGGCACTCCCTTCCGAACCCAATCGGCGGGACCGGACACGGCGGATAAGGCGATGCACATGAACAAGCGCCCTGACAGCGGCCAGCCGCCTTCCCCACAAGCCTCCTCACCGGACACCATGTCCCCGGGGGACATCGCCGCGCGGCTCGGCCGCGCCGTCGCTCATCATCAGGCCGGCCGCCTGCGGGAGGCGGAGCAGGATTACCGCGCGGTGCTGACCGCCGCGCCCCACCATCCGGACGCGCTGCACCTGCTGGGCGTGCTGGCGCTCCAGGTCGGCCAGCCCGCAGCGGCGGTCGACCTGATCGGCCGCGCCATCCAGCACGAGGGTGGCGTGGCCGACTACCACGACAACCTGGGCAGCGCCTTCGCCGCCCTGAACCGGCCGGAAGACGCCGCACAGGCACACCGCCGGGCCATCGCCCTGAATCCCGGATCGGCCCAGGCGCGCTACAACCTCGGCAACGCGTTCCAGGCGCAGGATATGCCCGGTCTGGCGTCGCTTGCCTTCACCTCGGCGGTGGCGCTGCGGCCGGATTACGCCAAGGCCTGGTACAACCTGGGCAACGCGCTGCGCGCCCAGCACCGCACCGCCGACGCCGTGCGGGCGCTGGCCCACGCGGTGGCGCTGGCCCCCGGCATGGTGGAGGCGCACAACAACCTGAGCGACGCGCTGGTGGCCGCCGGCCGGCTTGACGAAGCGCTGGCGCAGGCCCGCCTGATCGCCCGCATGCGCCCGGACGACGCCAAGGCACATTACAACCTCGGCACCATGCTTCAGAAAAAGGAAGCCTACGAGGGGGCGGAGATCGCCTTCCGCGAGGCGCTGCGGCGCGACCCCGACCATCTGATGGCGCTGAACAACCTGGGCACCGTGTTGCACAAGCTGGGCCACCCGGAGCAGGCGGAGCTGTGCTTCCTCCGCGCCCTGAAGCTGCACCCGCATTTCGTCGAGGCCATCTACAACCTGGGCAACGCTTTGCAGGCTCAGGGCAAATTTGACAAGGCCGAGGCCTGCTACGAAGAGGCACTGGCCCACAACCCGGAACTCGCCACCGCCGGCTACAACCTCGCCCTGCTCGCCCTTCTGCACGGGCAGACGGAGCGCGGCTGGGACGGGTACGAGACGCGCTTCGCCGCCGGGCAGGTCATGCCCGATCGGACCATCGCCGCCCCGCTGTGGCAGGGCGAGGGGCTGCGCGGCCGGCGCCTGCTGGTCTGGCGGGAGCAAGGGGTGGGCGACGAGATCCTGTTCGCCTCCTGCTACCCCGACGTGATCGCCTGGGCCGGCGGACCAGTGACCATCGAGACGGACCGGCGGCTGACCAGCCTGTTCGCGCGGTCCTTCCCCCGCGCCACGGTGCGGGCGCAGACCATCGATGCGGAGGGACGCGAGACCGTCGTCCCGCCGGACTGCGACGTCCAGGTTCCGGCCGGCTCCCTGCCCCGCCTGATCCGCGGGACGCTCGGCGCGTTCGATCAGCCCGGTCCCTGGCTGGTGCCCGATCCGCAACGGGTGGCGCTGTGGCGGGACCGCGTGGCGGCGCTGGGGACGGGGCTGAAGGTCGGCATCGGCTGGCGAAGCCAATTGATGACGCGGGAGCGCAAGGGCGCCTACACGACGCTGGACCAGTGGGGGCCGCTGTTCGCCCTGCCCGGCCTGGTGTTCGTGAACCTGCAATACGACGACTGCGCGGCCGAGATCGCGGCGGCGGAGCGGCGCTTCGGCGTGCGCATCCACCGCTGGGACGATCTGGATCTGAAGGACGACTTCGAGGGTGCCGCGGCTCTGACCGCCAACCTCGACCTCGTCATCACACCCGCCATGTCCGCCGGCGAGTTGGCGGGCGCGCTGGGCGTGCCGGTCTGGCGCTTCGGCGGGCGCGACTGGACCCAGCTCGGCACCGGTTGCCGCCCCTGGTTCCCGACCCAGCGCCTGTTCCAGCCCCGGCCCGGCGAAACCTTCGACGCCGTCCTCGCCCGCATGGCGCAGACACTGAAGGGCTTGGCGGCACCCCTCGCCGCGCAACCGCCAGCGCCACCCCCGGTGGTGCCCGAAGCCGCGCCCCCAACGGGACCAGATGCCGAAGAGCGGCTGACCCAGGCCATCGCGCTGCACCGGGGCGGACGGCTGGGCGAAGCCATGGCCGCCTACCGCGGCGTCCTGGATCTCGACCCCAACAACAGCGACGCGCTGCATCTGCTGGGTCTCGCGGCGCATCAGTCCGGCCGGCACGGCGAGGCGGAGACCCACATCGCCGCGGCCCTGCGGCTGGACCCGGAGTTTCCCGGTGCCTGGAATCACCTGGGTCTGGTCTTCCAGGCGCTGGATCGGCCCGATAAGGCCAAGGCCTGCTTCGCCCGCGCGGTCGCCCTTCGTCCCGGCTTCCCGGAGGCGCTGACCCATCTGGGCCTGTGCCTGCACAATCCGGCCAGCATCGCACAGGCGAAGCGCTGGCACCTTCGGTCCATCGCGCTCGCCCCCGAAAATCCGGCGGCGCACACCAACCAGGGCCACGCCTGCGAGATCGAGGGGCGCTTCGCCGAAGCCACCGCGCATTACCGCAAGGCTTTGGCCCTGCGCCCGGACTCCGCGGAAACGCTCAACAACCTTGGCACCATGGCGACGGCGGACGAACGGCCCGACGTCGCCCAGCGGCATCTGCGGCGGGCGCTGCGCGTCGAGCCCGGATCAGCCCTGGCCGCCTGGAATTTCGCCCTACTGGCCCTGGCCGCCGGCGACATGGCCACGGGCTGGTGGGGCTACGAGCACCGCTTTTCCGCGCGGCAGCTCCAACGGGCGCGACGCATCCCGCTGCCGGTGTGGCGGGGGGAAAATCTCGACGGCCGTCGCCTTCTGGTGTGGCCCGAACAGGGGCTGGGCGACGAGATCCTGTTCGCCTCCTGCTTCGAGGACCTGAAAGATCGCGGCGGCCCGGTGGTGTTGGAATGCGACCCGCGTCTGGTCCGCATGTTCGCCCGCGCCTTCCCCTGGGCGACGGTGCGCGCAGAGTCCGGGGACGCGTCGGGAAGTGAACGGATCACCCCGCCGGACTGCGACCTGCAAATCCCCGCCGGGTCAATTCCCGCGCTCCTGCGTCCGCAATTGGAACGCTTCCCCATCCGGCCGGCCTTCCTGAGCCCGGAACCGGAACTGGCGGCGCGCTGGCGCGCGCGGGTGGACGCCCTGGGCCCCGGCCTGAAGGGCGGCATCAGCTGGCGCAGCCAGATCGTCACCGCACAACGCCAAAGCGCCTACACGCGCATCGACGACTGGCGCCCGCTGCTGGACATGCCCGGCATCCAGGCCGTGAACCTCCAGTACGGCGACTGCACCGCCGAACTGGCATCCATCGAGCGTGATGGCCGACGGAAGCTGCACTGCTGGGACGACCTGGATTTGAAGAACGACCTGGACGACGTGGCGGCGCTGATCGCCGCGCTCGACCTCGTCATCCTGCCGGCAACCGCGGCGGGCGAACTGGCCGGGGCGCTGGGCGTGCCGGTCTGGCGCATCGGCGGAGGCGACTGGACGGCGCTTGGCACCGGCGTGCGTCCCTGGTTCCCGACCCAGCGCCTGTTCCGGCCGCAATCCGGCGAGGGAATGGGCGATGTCGTTGCCCGGGTCGCAAGACTGCTGGGTCGTATGACCCCGAATTTCGCCCTGCCCGAAGGAGCATGACCGCGCAACGAAGCTCCACCAGAGGCGCGATTTTCGCAACGAACAGTATGCCAGGGGGCCTATGCGGCGAATTGTCCCAGCCCCTATCGTTCGTAGCGGTGATCCCCCGTCTTTGGAG
>JAEZPL010000603.1 GCA_023413605.1 Pseudomonadota bacterium | reverse complement strand
GGCCAGCACCGTCACGCTCATGGCGCCGGTGCGCAGGTTGAGGTCCAGCAGGGCGTCCACGGCCGGCGGGTCCTCCGCCAGCGCGGTCAGAGCCTCGTGCATGAAGCTGCAAACCGAGTCGTCCTCCCGGCCCAGCAGGCGGGCGTGGCAGGCGTAGGCGGCGGCGCCCTTCAGCCCGTACACGACCATCTCCTGCAACCCGGCGAGGTCGGCGCCCAGCGCCGCGATGCGCGTGTCGATGCCGACCGCCTGCCCCTGCGCGACCAGCCCGTTGCGGTCGGGGGCGGGCGTCCAGGACGCGGGACCGCCCACAACATCCGGCGCGTGGCCGGCCGCGGCGCAGCTCTGTGCGTAGAGGGCGCGCAACTCGTCGCGCAGCCCGGCTGCGGTGCGCAGTAGCCCTTCCAACCGGGCCGGGTCGAAGTTGACGTTCGTCACCGTGGTGAACAGGGCGTCCAGGGTGAAGGCGTCCGCATCGCTACGGCGAATCCCCAACTTGCCCAAACGGTGTGCATACTGCGAAATACCCTGAGCGGCGTGGACCAGCAGATCCTGCAGCGCGGCCGTGATCGGGTCCTTGCCGCAGGCGCCCTGGTTGGTGCAGGCGGTTCCGCGCGTTGTCTGTTCGCACTGATAGCAAAACATTGAAGCGTATCCCGGTTCGGTATTTTTTGGTGAGTGAGTGCATCTTTGGGGCGCGTTGGGCGGCCGGACTTGATCGCGGTCAAGTCCGGCCGGGCGGTGCGGCAAATGCTGGTGCGACGGATCGTCACCGACCGGTGAAGAGTAGGCCGGCGGAGAGAAGAGGAGAGGTGAGGGAAGAATGAGGAACGATCCGCCGGGCTTCCGGCCGCAGGATGCGGCCATGCTCCGCTCCAACGCGCTGTTCGGACGTCTGCCCGACCGCGCGCTCGCCCTGCTGGTCAGCACCGCCCAGGTGCGGCAGGTCCCGCGCGGCACCACCCTGTTCGTCCAGGACGAGGAGGCCGACCGGTTCTTCGTGCTGCTGGACGGCTGGGTGAAGCTTTACCGCCTGACCCGCGACGGGTCGGAAGCGGTGGTGAACATCGTCGCCCCCGGCGAGACCTTCGCCGAGGCCGCCATGTTCGCCAGCGGCAAATTCCCGGTCTGCGCGGAGGCCGTGGCCGATTCCCGCATCATGACCCTGACGGCCGAGGGCTTCGCCCGCTGCCTGCGCGAGGACGACCAGATCGCCTTCGCCATGCTGGGCTCCCTGTCGATCCGCCTGCGCCACCTCGTGCAGCAGATCGAGCAGTTGCAGGTGCAGCCGACGCCGCAACGCGTCGGCACCTTCCTGCTGCGCTTCTGTCCGGAAGGACCGGGCTCCGCCGTGTTCGCGCTGCCCTTCGACAAGGCGCTGGTCGCCCGCCGCCTGGGCATGCAGCCGGAAACCTTCTCGCGCGCGCTGGCCAAGCTGCGCGGCGTGGGGGTGGAGACGCAGGGCGGCACCGTCTCCGTCGCCGACCTGGACGAGCTGCGCCGGTTCTGCCACGTCGACGAAACCGCCGGCGAGATGGAGCGCGACTGATTGTCCAAGCGGTGAAATTGCGAAAGGGGCGGGGGCCTTCGGAGTCGGCTGTCGCGAGGAAACGCTGCCTTGACGGTGTGCGGGGCTGCATGGAAGCATGCGCGCATGGACACGGCGCGCGAACAGACGACCGGAGGGGACTCGGGCGACGCCGTGGCGGGGCCGCACCGCCGCTCCGGTCGCACGCACGGTGCGGACCCCGCACCGGAAATGAGCAAGGAACCGTTGCGGGTTCGCATCCCCACGCCGGTGAAACGGCAATTCAAGGCGGCCGCCGCGATGCGCGGGCTTGAACCGAACGATCTGTTCGTCGAGTTTTGGGAACACGATCAGCCCACATGTGCGGAATGGCGCCGGTTATGACGCCGAAAGCCGACACACCCCCCACCGACCAGATCATTGCCGACCACACTAGGGAAAGTCAGACAGAGATGGGCGAGACCAGGACTCCCGACCCCGTGAAGGAGCTTGCGGAGTTCGCGGGGGACCGGCGCTTCGCCACCGTGATGGCCGACCCGCCCTGGCGGTTCAGCAACCGCACCGGCAAGATGGCGCCGGAACACCGCCGGCTGTCGCGCTACGGCACCATGACGGTGCAGGAGATCTGCGCGCTGCCCGTCGCGGACATCGTGGCGCCGACCGCGCATCTCTACCTGTGGGTTCCCAATGCCCTGCTGCCCGAAGGCCTGCAGGTGATGAACGCCTGGGGGTTCGAGTACAAGACCAACATCGTCTGGCACAAGGTGCGCAAGGACGGCGGCTCCGACGGGCGCGGGGTGGGCTTCTACTTCCGCAACGTGACGGAGCTGATCCTGTTCGGCGTGCGCGGCAAGAACGCCCGCACGCTGGCCCCCGGCCGGACCCAGGTGAACTATCTCGGTACCCGCAAGCGCGAGCATTCGCGCAAGCCCGACGAGCAGTATGAGCTGATCGAGTCCTGCAGCCCGGGCCCGTACCTGGAGCTGTTCGCCCGCGGTGCCCGTCCGAACTGGGCGGTTTGGGGAAACCAGGCCGACGAAAGCTACGAGCCGACCTGGAAGACCTACGCCTACAACTCCGGCGCCGATCGCGACGTGATCACGGAGTGATAACGAAGGCGTTTGATGGCTTCCATCGAAGGCCTTCGGTTCAAACCCGGCAGCACATGGCGCAGCCATGTGCGAAAGGGTGATGCGGCCGGCCGATCATGGAAGCGTTCATGCGCCGGCCGTATGAGAGGGTAGGGTCAGGCCTCCTCCATGTCCGCGGCGCGGCCATCCAGGTTGTGCCGACCCCGTGCTTGGTGTGGGAGAACCTTGATGTCGACCATAAGCCACGCTCGCCGACGCGCATAAGGGGAGATGGCCGGGAACATCGAGGTCCTTGACCGCCGCGAGACGGGCGCGGCACCCTTCCGGAGAGGTGCGGGAGTTTTGCGCGGTTGTGTTGTTGCGGGGCTGCGCTGTTCACCGCGGCTGTTCCTGTGGTATCTTCTCGCGCCCGGATGCCATTGCTCGCCAATGTTCGCCCAGGCATGGGGCGGTGGTGCCGTATGGGGTCGGAGGGTTTGGATGAGCGACGAGTTTCTTTTCGCCGACGACGAGCCGGGTGTGGACACCGAACCGGCCGCGGCGAAGGAGCCGGCGCCCGAACCGGCGGAGCCCTGGGTCATCCTGATCGTCGATGACGACCCGGCCATCCACGCCACCACCAAGATGGTGCTGCGCGGCTTCACCTTCGAAGGGCGGCCGGCGCAGTTCCTGTCCGCCGGCACGGCGGCGGAGGCGCGCACCCTGCTGGAGCAGAACCCGGCCATCGCCGTGGTCCTGCTGGACGTGGTCATGGAATCGGACGACGCCGGCCTGCGGCTGGTCCGTTTCATCCGCAGCGAGCTGAACAACCGCCGTGTGCGCATCATCCTGCGCACCGGCCAGCCGGGGCAGGCGCCGGAACGCGACGTCATCCTCAACTACGACATCAACGACTACAAGTCGAAGACCGAGCTGACGGCGCAGAAGCTGTTCACCTCCGTCGTCGCGGCGCTGCGCGGTTATCAGGACATCACCGCCATCGAGGACCACCGCCAGGGGCTGGAGCGCATCCTGGACGCGTCCTCGGCGTTGCTCGACAAGCGCAAGATGGCGGAATTCGTCAGCGGGGCCGTGGCGGAGATCGACGCGATCTGCCCGCCCTGCGACGGGGTGGCCCTGTGCAGCCGCTGGACGGGCGGGGAGGACGGCGCCCAGCGTGAACCGATGGTGCTGGGCGGCGGCGGCATCTTCGCGGGCTGCGACGGCAAGCCCGTCCGCGCCGCCCTGCCGGCCGACGCGGCGGAAACGGTGACCGAGGCGCTGGGCGACGCGCGCGCGCGGTACGAGCACGCGCACAGCCTGCTGATCTTCCGCTCCGCCTCGCGGAACCACGACACGATCTTCTACCTCAGCCACCGCCGCCCGCTGACCGGGGACGAACGGCGGCTGCTGGAGGTCTTCTGCTCCAAGGTCGCGGTCGGCTCCGACAACGTGCATCTGTACGAGGAGTTGACCGAACTCAACCGGAGCCTGGAAAGCCAGGTGTCCGACCGCACGCGCGAACTGGTCGCGGCGACCGAGGCGGCGGAAGCCGCCCGTGCGGAGGCGGAGGCGGCCAATCAGGCCAAGTCGCTGTT
>JAEZPL010000797.1 GCA_023413605.1 Pseudomonadota bacterium | reverse complement strand
GCGATGGTCTATGCGGCCGGCTGGTACCTGTTCGGCGAGACGGTGGACCCGGCCGTGACCGCCGAAAAGGTCGGGCTGACCCTGCTTTTCCTGGTGGTCGCCGTGTTCGGGCCGGGCTTGGGCTCCGATGGCCGGGCGCTGCTGGTGAAGCTGCTGTCGGGCGGCGTCCGGCGCGCGCAGTCGGCATCCTGAAGGAAGCGCGTGCAGAAATAGAAGAAGGGCCGGCAGCGTGCGCTGCGGGCCCTTCTTCCTGACCTGTTTCGACGCGAACGAAACGAGCGGTCAAAGCGTCACGGCTGGGCTGTCACCGATGGCCGATCAATGATCGCCTTCGAACGGGTTCAGCCAGCCCACATGCTCCATGCCGGCGAGGGCCGCCATGTCCGCGGCCGCCATGGCGGTCGTGGTCGGATGGCCTTCCAGCGACTGGACGGTCGCATCCTGCGTCTGCGCCACGGCGTGGCCCCACAGATCCACCGAAGCGGACAGGGTCTGCGCGGTGCCCGGCGGGTTGATGGTGCCGTTGCCCGTGGCGTCGGCGATGGTCGCCTTCGTCGGGTTGGAGAGCTTCAGGCTGAAGTTCTCGATGCCCTCGTTCACGCTGTCGCTCAGCACCTTGACGGTCACGGTCTTCGCGGTCTCGCCGGCGGCGAAGGTCAGCTTGCCGCTGGTGGCCGTGTAGTCCGAACCGGCCTTGGCCGTGCCGTCGGCCGTGGTGTAGTCCACGGTGACGGTCTGGTTGTAGGCCTGCGACAGCTTCACGGTGAAGACCGCATCGACGGTGTTCGGCGCGGAGCTGGTGCCGTTGTACAGGCCCGCCTTGATGGCGTTGTACTTGTTGTAGTCGACCTGCCAGCTGTCGTTCATGATGCCGCCGGTGTCGCCCGAACCCGGGCTCCAGGCCCAGTAGGTCCAGCTGGCACCCTGGTCGCCCGCGGCCAGATCGATCTTGCCGTCGCCGTTCCAGTCACCGTTCATGTACTGGACCAGCTTGGGCATCCACTTCTGGTCGATGGCGGTTTCCATGCGGCTGCCGAACTCGCCGACCAGGATCGGGGTCTCGTCGTTCTGGATGAAGTGACCCCACATCTGGTTCCACTTCGCCGGCATGTTGTTCGGGAAGCTGCCGTCCTTGAACCAATCCATCATGTGCAGCGACGGACCGTAGTCGTGCACCGAATAGACCAGCTTGTTCGGCGTGTCGAACTTCACCTCGTAGTTCTTCTCGCCCAGCAGGTTGCCGCCCCACCAGTACCACTGGTTCTGATAGGTCTCGATGCCCTCGACGATCAGCAGCCAGTCCTTGTTGACCGACTGGATGGCGTTGCCGATCCGTTCGGCGGCGCGCGCCCAGTCGGTGGCCGGGTTGCCGTCGCCCCAGGTCGCCGGGTTGTGCGGCTCGGTGTGCAGGTCGGCGCCGATGACCGCGTCGTTGCCCTTGTAACGCTCGGCCAGCATCTTCCAGTTTTCGATCATCTTCGATTCCGGGTACTGGCTGGTGTACCAGAGCCCGTTCTCGTTGGCCGACGCGCCGTCGCCGGAGCGATGGTGGTCGAGGATGATCTTCATGCCGATCTTGTCGGCGTACTCGATGATCTTGTCGAACACCTCAAGCGAGGTCTTGCCGCGCAGGTCGGGGTTCTTCGAGTAATCGATGCCGGTCGGCATGCGGCCGTTGTCCAGCATCGCGTCGGAATAGGGCAGGCGGATGACGTTGAAGCCCAGTTCCTGCATCTTGTTCATGTGGCTCTGGTAGCTGTCCATCCACAGCCCCTGCGGCGCGAAGGCATAGCCCTCGGCCCCGAACCAGTTGACGCCGGTGAGCTTCACGTTGTTGCCGGCGCTGTCGACGATCTGGCCGCCTTCGGTGTGCAGGAAGCCCGGCGCGATGCCCGTGCTGGACTTGCTTCCGGTCGGCTCCGTCACCGTGACGTCGTTGACCGAGATGGTCGGCTGCGTCGGGGTCGGGGACGGCGGGGGATTGGTCGGCGTGGTGCCGCCCGACGGGAACCAAGACTTGTCGGCGTTGACGACCAGCGTGCCGTCCCACCACATGCCGGACTGGCCCTTAGCCACGTCCTTGCCGTCCAGCGCGCCCTTGTCGTAGGTGACGTTGCTGTCGGTCGGGTTCACGGCGTGGCCGTTGATCGTGATCTTGTTCACGATCAGGTTGCGGTCCTGGCCGTTGATCGTGGCGTCGTTGTCGTACTGGATCTGGATCTTGTGCGCCTGGTCGGCGGTCACGTTGGTGCTGAAGGCGAAGTCCTTGGCGGACGTGCCGGCGACGCCTTCACCGATCTTCTTGCCGTCGATCAGCAGGTTGAAGTGGGCGTTCGTGCCGGCCGCGGCGGTGCCCTGCAGGTTCAGGACGATCTGCGCGTTGCCGGCCGGGGTCGTCGGGGTCGGGACCGGGAAGTAGTCCTTGGTCAGCGCGAAGTTGAGCGCACCATTCCACCACATCCCTTCCTGGCCGGGCACGACGTCGTAGCCGTCGAGGGCGCCCTTGTCGTAGGTGACCAGCGAGCTGGTGGAGTTCACGGCCTTGCCGTTGATCTCCAGCGACTTCACGATCAGGTTGCGGTCCTGACCGTTCACGAAATCATCGTTGGTGTAGACGATCTGCACCTTGTGCGCCTGGTCCGGAGCGACCTTCGCCTTGAAGGTGTAGCGGCCGGTGGCGGTCGAGCTGACCGTCGCCTGACCGAGATCGACGCCATCCAGGCGCAGCTTGAACTGCGGCCAGATCCCGCCGGCAGCCTGCCCCGAGGCGTTGACGACGAAAGTCGTGTCGACGAGGCTCGCGGTGGTCGTTGCCATTGGAAAATACCTCTCTCCGTTTTCGGTGAACCCAAGGTTCGTCCGAAATGGTTAACGAGGTATTTCAATTTTTAGGGAAATGCGGCTCAAAAGCCACTGCGACTTGTGAAAAGAATGGGACGCGAGAAACCCACTTTACTGCTGCTTGAACGCAACAGTGGGGTCTCACGGCCACAAGTGTCTGATTTCTTTACAGTTGAGCTTTGGGTCTCCGATTCACTTTGACTTGTGCGCGACCATGAAAACCTCCGGGCGGAACAGATAGAGTTGTCCGAGCTTCCCGAGCTTGCGGCGCATGGTTAACGGCATCGCGCCCAAAACCGCCTCGACGGCCTTCACGTAGGCCAGATAGAGCCGGCCGGAGAAGTGGATCGGCAGACGCCGGCGCAGCACCATCGGGGCGACGTAGACCGCCTCCACCGACGCGAAACCGGCGAGGCGGAGCGCCCGTTCCGTCTCTGCCCAGGTGTATTCCCGCAGGTGCATGCAGACGGGTTCGTCCAGCCCGAACACCTCCGACAGATCCATCGGGCCGGCGTGCTTGTGTGGCATGCTCAGCACATAACGGCCGCCGGGCTTCAGGATGGCATGCACGTTCTTCAGGTGCGGCAGCACGTCGTCGGGGTGGAAATGTTCGATGACGTGGGTGGACACCACGGCGTCGTAATGTTCGGCCGGTTCGAATTCGGCGAGGTTGACGCCATCGCAGCAACGCCAGGTGACGTTGGTGCGCTCGTCGGTCCAGCGTTCGCCGCGTTCCCGCGTGATCTCGGTGGCGACGCAGCGGAAGCCGTGCCGCGCCAGATAGCCCAGCAGCCGCGCCTTGCCGGAACCGACCTCGTACACGTCCTTCGCGCCCTTCAGCAGCGTCAGGAAATGGCCGAAATCCAGCTGGTCGTTCTGCACCGACGTGTCCACGGCGTCGTTCAGCCAGGGGCAATTCGTGTAAAGCGACGTGTAGGCCCGTTCGAACGTGTTCCACCGCTCCTCGCGGGGGGAATCGAGCAACTCGCGCGCAAGCCGGCGTTCCAGGTCCCAGTGCTGGCGAACCATATGCTCGCTCAGAGGATAGGTCGGCGCGAGAC
This sequence comes from Pseudomonadota bacterium, assembly GCA_023413605.1. Taxonomy (GTDB): domain Bacteria; phylum Pseudomonadota; class Alphaproteobacteria; order Azospirillales; family Azospirillaceae; genus Azospirillum. Next base: position 5,958 of record JAEZPL010000797.1, on the reverse strand, counting down.
CGAATTTCCGCTTGTAGCGGGAGACCAGCTCGTCAGAGTCCAGGTGTTCCACGATCCACCTCTCAGGGAAAAACGGCGCTGCGACCCCGAAACTCTATCCACTTTGCAATGAAACATTGCTGGTGCGAATGGCGGGGGCGGCGGAGCGATCGGGCGAGGTAGGGGAAAGGGTGGGGGTACCCCCGCGCGGCTATCCAGCCAACTTTCCCCGGCGGGCATGGCCGGGATGGCGCTCAACCAGCACGGTTTCGGGTCCGTAAGGCCTGCACCGCGGCTTCGTAGAGCGGCAGCGGGCGGGAATCCTTGTCATAGGGCGAGGGGTGCGGGTCCAAATCCGGGCGTTCCCGCGCGATGTAGTTCAGGTCGGAGCGCAGGTGCCACCAGCACAGTTCCGCCAGCCGCGCGTTGCCGACGATGTCAGCCAGATACTGCCCGGCCAGGAAGGCCATGGAGCGGTCCTTCTCCCTGCGGGACCAGCTGCGCGGCAGGTGCCGCTCGTCCACGTCGAATTCGGTGACGTGGACCGGCAGGCCAAGCTTGTCCACCGCGCGCAGGAAGCGGCGCATGCCCTCGCGGTCGTAAGGCTTGCCGGCCATCAAATGGCTTTGCAGCCCCAGCCCGTCCACCGGCACGCCGCGTTTCACCGCGTCGGTCAGCCAGGTCTGCATGTAGGCGCGCTTGCGCTGCTGCCAGCCCTCGTCGATCTCGATGCCGAACTCGTTGATGACCAGCTTGGCCTTCGGGAATTCCCGGCGCAGGTGGTGGAAGAAGGGGTCCAGCCATTCCGGCCCCTTGGCCCCGCCGGCCACCACCCACCACATGCCCTTGCGGAATCCGTAACGATCCTGCTCCTGCGGGTGGCTGCGCTCCGTCTCCCAGAAGAAGGCCTCGTTCATCACGTCGATGCGGTAGAAGACGTCGCCGTAGCGGTTCTTCACGGCGGCGACCATGTCGGTGAAGCGCTGCCAGTAGTTGTCGGGCGACAGGGTGCCGTCCGGCGAGAAATACGCGTCCTCCGCGATGCCCAGTTCCGACTGGCGTCGGGCCGGCAGCTTCATGTAGTCGGGCATGCCCATGTGCTGCCACAGGGCGCAGTGCCAGTTGGGCTGGGCGCCGATGCGGCGGGCCAGCTCGACGCTGGCGTCGAAACGGCCCCAGTCGAACTGGCCTTCCCGGGACTGGAAAACCGCCCATTTGCCGCCGTTCTCCGGCGTCACCACATCGCACTCCCGCTCCATCAGCGTGTCGAGCATCGGGTCTTCGGGCTCGATGTGGTGATCGCGGGCGGCGCCGTGCCGCACGCCGATCGCGCGGCAGGCGTCGCGCAGCGTCACCTCCGGCACCGCGCGCGGCGCGGCGGACGGGGACGCCGCCTCGGCAACGGACGGGTCGGTGGCCGCCTTGCAGCTGGCCAGCACGACCGCACCGGCAACGGCGCGCAGGGCGCCGCGGCGGGTCAGGGTGACGGGGAAGCGAGTTGGCGAGGTCTGGGCCATGGGCGTCGGGCCTCGTGATTGTGGAGACATGGAACTCAAAAAAGTGTTTCACCACAGAGACACGGAGGCACAGAGAGTTCACAAAGGCACGTGTTCTCATCGGAGAGGTCCGGGAGATCGAGGCTGTTTGTGAAATTCTCTGTGTCTCTGTGCCTCTGTGGTGAACAGCGAACTGCGAGATGTCGTCGGCCCTGCGGCCGCCTTCTCATCCCAAACCCTTCTCCCCGGAGGAGAGAAGGGTTTTGCGTCGGGATGGTTACGGCGTGGCCCGCAGGGTCGGGTTGCCGTAGTACTTCCGGGTCGCGACGTAGCTGTTGTACGGACCCTGGTAACCCTTCGACGCGGCCTTCTTCAGGTTCACGTCGGTCATCACGCACACGAACTTGTCGTGGTCGATGGGGCCGAGGTCAGCGACCGCGTGCAGGTCGTTCGCCGTGGTGTGCCCCCAGCGGGTGACGAACAGCACCTTGGAGGCGGCGCCGCACACGATGCGGGCGTCGGAGACGGCCAGCGCCGGGGCGGTGTCGAACACCACGAGGTCGAAGCTGGGCGAGAGGCCGGCCATCAGCTGCACCAGGCAATCGACGTTGAAGCGGTCCAGCGTCATGGGGTTCAGCTTGCCGGCCGGGATCATCGCGAAGGGCACGTCGTCGGAGACGTGGACGATCTCGTCCAGCATGGCGTCGCCGGAAATCCAGTCCGACAGGCCCTTTTTGGCCGACAGGTCGAACAGGCCGTCGATGCGCGAGCGGCGGAAGTCGGTGTCCACCACCACCACGCGCCGGCCGGCCTGGCTCGCCACCTGCGCCACGGCGAGGGTCAGCGAGGTCTTGCCGTCCTGCGGGCGGGCCGAGGTCACCGCCAGCGAGCCGACCGGGCCGAGATCCGCCAGATGGTTGCGGAACAGGGCGCGCAGGGATTCGCTGAACAGCGAGAAGGGATGGCGCTGGAACATCTTGTACAGCCGGCCCTTGGCGCCGCGGTCGCTCTGGTGCGGCACGATGTGGACCGTGCCCACGCCCAGGATGCGGCGGATGGCGTCCGGGGTGTGGATGTGACGCTGCAGAAGCTCCAGGCCGAAGACGGTGAAGACCGACAGGGCGAGCGCGGCGACGAAGCCGGCCAGCAGCAGCAGGACGCGGAACGGGCCCGACGGCTCATGCGGGACCTGCGGCGCCGACACCAGCTTGACGGCGGCCGGGAAGCCGCGGGTGTCCTTCTGGGCCTCGACCTCTTCCAGGCGGCCGAGCAGGCTGTCGAGCAGCTGGCGCTTGGCCGTCGCCTCGGATTCCAGCGTGCGCAGCGGGATGGCGCTTTCCTGCATGGTGGCGTAGGAGCTTTCCATGCGGGTGATCATCGCCTTCAGGGCGCCTTCCTGCTCCACGGCGACCTGGGCGGCCTCGCGGACGCCGTTGATCTCGCGGCGGATTTCCTGCTGGAGCGAGGAGTTGGCTTCGTTCAGGCGGCCCTGGAGCTCGACGATGCGCGGGTGCTTGGGGCCGTACTGGCGCGACAGCTGGGCCATCTCGGTCGAAATCGCGGCGACCGTGGCGCGCAGCTGGGCGACGACCGGGGAGGCGATGCTGCCGCCGATGGCGTTCCAGTTGCCGGCCTTCAGGTTGCGCTCCAGCGCGTCGGCCTGGGCGACCGAGCGGGCGCGGATGGCCGAAGCCTCGGCCAGACGCAGGCGGGTCTGCTCAAGTTCGTTCTGCGCCATCAGGCCCGTGCCGCCCTTCAGCAGCCCGCCCTTCACGCGGGCGGCCTCGACCTTCTGGTCGGCCTCGGCCACTTCCTTGCGCAGGGTGGTGATGCGGTCCTGCAGCCAGGAAATGGCGCTGGTCGACAGGTCGCGGTCCATCTGCTGGCGGGTTTCCATGTAGCGGCGGACGATGCCGTCCACCACGTCGCGGCTCAGCTGCGGCTCCTTGGAGGTGAAGCGCACCTGGATCACGCGCGACCGGCCCACGATGGCCACGTCCAGTTTGCGGTGGATGCGGGCGATGATCTGGTCGTTGCCCCAGATGCGGCCGGCGAGGTCGCGGCCATAGGCCGTGACGCGCTCGACCAGCGGCAGCGTTTCGTCCTCCTGCGCCGGCGGGTTGAATTCCGGATGCTTGGAGAGCTGGAGATCCTCCACCACCCGGTTCAGCACCTGCGGCGACTTCAGGATCTCGATTTCGCTGAGGATCGCGGCATCCTCGGTCGGCAGCGCGCCCACCACCTGGTCCACCTCGCGCACGATGCGCACCTGGCGGTTGTCCACCAGCAGCAGCGCCTCGGACGTGTACTGGTCCTTCAGCATCGACACGCCAAGCGCCGACAGCGCGGTCAGAACCACCACGATGCAGGCGATCAGCGCCTTGTGGCTGCCCAGCACGCGGAGGATGAACCGGAAATCAGGGCCCATGGACGGCGTTTGTCCGTCGAATTCGGAACGCTGCGCCGGGCCGGGGACGGCGGGCCAAGCCGGAACCGGCGGGCCGCCGTGGCCGCCGTGGTTGATCTGGGGCAGGTTTTCCACGTCTCAAAGCTCCTTATGCATGGGCGCTGGTGCGGTGGCGCTGGACGAACGCGTTGCGGCGGCACGGCGCATAAGCAGGACATTATGGGCGAAGCCGAAGGCCCCGACGCAGTAACGGCGGAACAGGCGGCGGGGTTCTTGGGCAAGCCGGAAGGCCCATTCGAGACCCAGCTTCTGGACGGCGGTGGGAGCCCGCGCGAACCTTCCGGCAAGAAAATCGACGATGGCGCCACCGTTGACGATCAACACCTTGTGGTCGAGCGCGCGCTTCAGTTCGACCGCGACCTCTTCCTGACGGGGCATGCCCATGGCGAGAAGGATGACGTCCGGACGGAGAAGGCGGGCGCGTTCGACATAGTGCTCCACGGGGTGGAAGCCGTTCTGGGCGTCGACATAGCGGTGGGGGGTGCTGCCCTTCAGGCGGTCGATGCCAAGGTCCAGCCAGGGTTCGGCCGTCCCGTAGACCGCGACCTTGCGCGCCGGCAGGCTGCGCAGCAGCAGAGGAATGAAGTCGGTGCCGTTCATGTTGAAGCCCGCCGGCTGATTCAGCACGGGCATCGCCAGCTCCAGCGCCACCCCGTCGCGCAGCAGCAGATCCGACGCCCGGAACGCGGCGAGCGCCGGGGCGGACTTGGCGCACAGGTTCACGCCATGGGCGTTGATGAACGACAGAATGGTCGGTCGTTCCACGGCAGCCAAAGTGTCGAGCAATGCTTGGCGCTCTTCTTCACTGGAAATGCACCGTATTCTCTCGATCAGTGCCAGGACGTCACGAGGACTCGGCATGCAGATCTCCTAAACAATTTTGCGTAGCGCCCATCAAATCCGATGGCGCCGCAGCGATGATGCATGACGGGAAGCGGCCCGGTCAGACGGTAATGCTTACTAACACGTCCGATAGGAGCAGCCCGCCGAAGCGCGGGAACGGGTAATCCTTTTGACTGGCGTTCACCGCGCAACGTCGAACTATGTGGCTGGCTGCGCCCCTTTTTCGCAGCGGTGGGAACGGTGAAGCGGGAGGTCAGGCGAATTAGCCCGGGCTCGCCGGGGAACCACGGAATCGGCTTGCTGTATCAAACGGCTCCGCCCATATAGGTACGTCCGCAGATCATCGGTGCGTAGAAGGGGGATGGGCGTCCTTGCCGTGCCGGCATCGCCACCGCTCTGTTCCCATGGCCAGGGATGTCATGATCAGAGCCTGGGCACCTTTCGAACCGCTCCCGGACGGGCGGACGACGACAAGAAGAAGATTTTCATGAGCGACGACGAAACCACACCCCGCCAGCCCGGCACCGCTGACGAGTTCGACCGGCGCGACGCGCTGCGCGCCGTTGCGGCCGTGGTGCGCGGCGACGGCATCGAGGTGGACGCCGACAGCACGCCGGCCCGCTGGTCGGTGGCCGTGGTGCACGAGGCGGTGGTTCCCGGCACCGACCGTAAGATGAAGCTGCGCTTCCGCGTGGCGCTCGGCCCCCTGCCCGACATCGAGGCGGAGCTGTGGGGCCTTATGACCGCGGAGGAGGGCTTCGGCCGGCCCCAGGCGCGGACCCTCGGCAAGAAGGTCAAGGCCGCCTGCCTCGGCTCGCCCGCCATCGACAAGGCGCGCGGGCGGGTGGACGGCTGGTTCGCCTCCATGGCGCAGCGCGCCGCCGGCTTCGGCGAGGCGTGGCGGCCCAAGAGCTTCGCCGACGATCTGGGCCGCGTGATCGGCTTCGGCGGGCGCATCCCGCGCCTGCAGGCCCTGCTTGACGCGCTGGAGGAAGCCTTCTCCACCGCCGCCGCCCGCGCCGGCCTGAAGGTGCGGCGCGAGCGGCTGGAGAACGCGTCCGGCCTCGGCGTCTATCTCGACAGCTTCGCCACGGCGCGCGCCATGGTGCGCAAGCTGCGGCTGTTCGTCGGCCCGACCAACTCCGGCAAGACCCACGCCGCCATGGACCGGCT
>JAEZPL010000548.1 GCA_023413605.1 Pseudomonadota bacterium | reverse complement strand
CGCCTCGCCCGTCGGCTCGGCGATCGGCTCCACGGTGATCCCCGACGCCTTGCTGAATTCGGGGAAGATGTGCTTTTCGAAGGATTCCTTGAAGTAGCCGCCGTAGACGCCGACCTTCAGCGTCTTCGACTGGGCGCGCGCGATGTTCGGAAAGCCGATGGCCGCCACGGCGGCCACGGTGCCGGCCCCGGCCAGGACGGCGCGCCGGCTCACCCCCGCCGTCAGACCGGTGTGAAGTCCCTGTTTACCCGTCGTCTCGTTCATGGATGCGACCTTTCCTTGCGGACGAGCGTTCTGTGCGTCCAGGCGGACGCGCATTTTGTTCGCGTCCCGGATATTACGGGCGCGGACCAATATTAGACGGTGGCGGCGCTTTCCGGAAAATCCAAAAGTTTTGTATCTTACTTCGACCGGGGTCGAAGTAAGGCGCGCCAGCCCCTTCCGGCCCCGCCGAATCCGTTGGGGGGAGCCTGATCGCGATGGCGATGACGCAGTTGGAAACGGTCGATCTGCGCCTGCTGCGGATGTTCATGACCATCGTCGAGGCGGGAGGGTTCACTGCGGCGCAAAGCGAACTGAACCTGTCCCTTTCCACCATTTCGACGCATTTCGCGGATCTGGAGGCGCGACTCGGCGTGCGGCTGTGCCGGCGTGGGCGATCGGGATTCCAGCTGACCAACGAGGGACAGGCGGTCTACGACGAGTTGCGCCGCGTGTTCGACACGCTGGACCGCTTCCGCGCCCGCGTGCGGGGCCTGCGCGAGCGGCTGACCGGGACGCTGACGCTGGGGCTGGTGGACAACACGCTGACCGACCCGCAGGCCCCGCTGGAGCGGGTCTTCGCCCGCTTTTCGGAAGCGGCCCCCGAAGTGTCGCTGGCGATCAGCGTCCGTCCGCCGAACGAGTTGCTGCGCGACGTGATCGGCGGGCAGTTCCAGGTCGCCATCTCCAGCTTCCCACGCATCGTGCCCAGCCTGTCCTACCAGGACCTCTACCAGGAGACGAACCACTTCTACTGCGCGGAGGGCCACCCCCTGTTCACCGCGCCGGAGGAGGCCATCGACCTGGACGAGGTGCGCCGCTACCGCCTCGTCTCCCGCGTCTATTGGGGGTTCCGCGACCTGAAGATCTTCGCCATCACCACGCCCAAGGCGACGGTCAGCGACATCGAGGGGGCGGCGCGGCTGATCTTGTCCGGCGCCTATCTCGGTTACCTGCCGGATCACTTCGCGGCACCTTACGTGAAGGCCGGGCGGCTGCGCGTGATCCTGCCCAAGGTCTTGTCCTATCAGGCGCCCTTCCAGGTCGCCTTTGATGCCAACCGGTCCCGCAGCCCGGTGGTGGAGCTGTTCATCAGCATCGTGAAGGAGGAGATGACCGCGCCGGAGTTCCGCACGGCGGCGCGGCCGGCGTAGGCCGTTGGGCCGCAACCCGATCCGGTACCGGCAAGATGCCGGCGTCCCTGTTGCCAAAAAGAACAGTATCGCTCTCAACCAGCGTAGGATACTTCGCCGGATTTCCGATGTTTTGACAGTATACCCCTTTTGAAAAATCTTGGCCGGTTCGTGGATCGGCGCATCTGCTCCATCGTGACATTTCCGTCACCAACACACCATTCGATGGAATAAATCCACGCACGCGACATTCGGCGGTGAACGCCACTCTGACATTGCACAAGGAGATCCACCATGGCTGACACGAGCACCACCGGAACCATCGTCCAGGGAACCAACCGAGCCGACACGCTGAACGGTGGAGCCGGTTCCGACCTGATCTTCGGCTATGAAGGAAACGACACCCTGAACGGGAAAGCGGGCAACGACGTGATCGAAGGCGGACCCGGCTTCAACCTGATCTCCGGCGGAGACGGCAACGACGTCCTGCTGGCCGGGCCCGACACGAACCTGTTGCTCGGCGGAAACGGCGCGGATCTTCTGGTCGGCAACAACGGCGACGACGCCTTGATCGCCGGTGTCGGGGACGACACGCTGTTCGGCGGGAAGGGCCTCGACCTCGCCATCGGCGGGGATGGCAACGACGTGATGGACACCGGCGAAGGGCTGGGCGCGCATTACGGCGGCGCCGGGTCCGATACCTTCGTCATCGGCAACGACATCCTGAACAACGGCACGGCGGATCGGGTCGTCGCCCTGGACTTCAAGGCCGGCGAGGACAAGCTGAATCTCGGCTCCGGCATTCTCGGCGCCGTGACGCGCATCGAGGACACGACGATCGATTTGAAGCCCCTCGTCGAGGCGGCGAAAAAGACCGACTTCTTCACCGACAACCCGACATCGCGCCTTGGCTCGCTGGACGGTGTCAGCAGCGCGGAGGCGGACGCGAGGGGGGCGCTGTCCTTCTTCACCCCCAACAGCCAAGGCGCCGTCGATGCCAAGGGCGTCAGTGTCTTCCTGCAAGGCGGCGACCGCATCGACGTGGTCGGCGTGTCGCGCAACGATCTGCTGAGCCTTCTGAGCGGCCCCAGCAGCTAGGCCCAGATCGGAAGCGACCCAGATCGGAAGCGACATGGCGCGGCGCCCTCTTCCCGTGTGGGAAGGGGGCGCTGTCGTGCGCGCCTGGCTCAGTTCATGGGTTGGTCAAGCGGTCGGCCGAGCGATGCCCCGACCGCAGCCCCGAGGGCGCAGCCCAACGCCGTGACCGGCCCGGTGCCGGGCAGCGCCGCGCCACCGGTCGCCAGCCCCGCCGCAACCCCGCTGGTCGCTCCCACCGCGGCCCCCGCCACGCAACCCAGCCCCAGGCCGGCGATGGTGTGCCGGTTCTGGTAGAGGACCGCGCCGCCCAGAATGATCGCCTTCTCCGCCCCGTTCTGCAGCGTGTCCGCGGTGTCGGACAGCCAGCCGCGCCATCCCGCGTCGGACGCGTCTGTGGGCGCGGCCATCGCCGCGGGGGCCGCCGCCAACAAGGCTGGAACCAACAGGCCGGCAATTGCGACTTTGCGCATGGTGGAACGCATTCGTGTCTCCCTGCCCATCCGATTTGATCTGATACCGAAGGCGTTTGATGG
>JAEZPL010000501.1 GCA_023413605.1 Pseudomonadota bacterium | reverse complement strand
GTGCTGGAGGCCGGGATTTCCGTCGGCGATTTCCGCGAGATGGACACCGACATCACCCCTATCGTGATCATCGGCATGGTGCGCGGCGGCATCATGGGGGCGGGCGATCGCCCCCGCGACAAGCTGGAGCGCGCCATCCTCGACATGGTGCTGGCGGGCACCGCCCAGTCCAACGCTGCGTCCAACGCCGCTTCCACCGAAACCTTCACCGTGGCAAGGGCCGGAGCCCTCATCCAGACGGGCCACACCCAGACGGGCATCCGAGCCGGGAGTTCGACGTGACGAAACGCATTCTGTTGCCTGCGTTGCTGATTGCCGCCCTTTCCGGCGGTGGCTATTGGTACACCCATAAGGTCGGGGGGACCGAAGCGCAGGTGGCCAAGGCCGCGGCACCCGCTGCGCCGCGCGGGGTTCCGGTGGTGGTGAAACCGGTGGAGGTCCGCTCCGTGCCCGAGCGGCTGAGCACCATTGGATCGGTCCAGCCGCTGGCCGCCGTCGCCATCAAGGCCCGCGTCGACACGGTGGTCGAGACCGTCCATTTCACCGAAGGGCAGGAGGTGAAGGCCGGCGACCTGCTGTTCTCCCTCGACGCCCGCGCGTTGGACGCCCAACTCCGGCAGGCCCAGGCGAACCTGGAACGCGACAAGGCCAACCTGGAAAAGGCCCGCGGCGACGTGAAGCGCTACACCGAGCTGGTGCGCTCCAACGCCGTGTCGCGGCAGCAGTTGGACGCCGCCATCGCCACGGCGGACGCGCTGGAAGGCACGGTGAAGGCCGACCTCGCTGCCATCGAGGCGGCGAAGGTGTCGCTTTCCTTCACCCGCATCACCGCGCCGATGGACGGCCGCACCGGCGCCGTCAACGCCAAGCCCGGCACCATGGTGCGCGCGGCCGACGCCACGCCGCTGGTCACCCTGACCCAGCTGCGGCCGATCACCGTCGCCTTCAACGTGCCGGAACGCCACCTGCCGACCATCCGCAAGGCGATGGAGACGGGCACGCTGCCGGTCACCGCCGGCATCCCCGGCGACAGCCGCGCCCCGGCGGAAGGCGTCCTGACCTTCGTGGACAGCCAGGTTGACCAGCAATCCGGCACCATCCTGGTGAAGGGCCAGTTCCCCAACGCCGACACCCGGCTGTGGCCCGGCCAGTTCGTGGACGTGGTGCTGACGCTCCGCGTCGAACCGCAGGCGCTGACCCTGCCCGATGAATCGGTGCAGACCGGCCAGCAGGGACGTTTCGTCTATGTCGTGAAGGCCGACGACACCGTTGAGGTTCGCCCGGTGGTCGTGTCGCGCAGCCTGGACGGCCTTGCGGTCATCGCCAACGGCGTGCAGGCCGGCGAGCGGGTGGTGGTGGACGGTCAGTCCCGCCTGTTCCCCGGCGCCAAGATCAGCATTCACGGCCCCGACAAGGATGAGGGCAGGAAGAAGAGCGAAGGCGCCACCGCGCCGGTGACGGGAGGCGCGTCGTGAACCTGTCGGAGCTTTGCATCCGCCGTCCGGTGATGACCATCCTGCTGACGGCGGCCCTGGTTCTGGGGGGCTTGGCGGCCTACCGCCAGCTTCCCGTCGCGGCGCTGCCGCGGGTGGATTTTCCGGTCATCAGCGTGTCCGCCACGCTGCCGGGCGCCAGCCCGGAGACCATGGCCGCATCGGTGGCGAGCCCGCTGGAACGTGAGTTCTCCACCATCGCCGGCATCGACACGCTGACCTCGACGTCGAGCCTCGGCAACACGTCCATCACCATCCAGTTCGTGCTGGAACGCGACATCGACGCCGCCGCGCAGGACGTGCAGGCGGCCATCGCCCGCACCCAGCGCCGCTTGCCGGCGGAGATGACGACCCCGCCCAGCTACCGCAAGGTCAACCCGGCCGACGCGCCGGTCCTGCTGCTGTCGCTCAGTTCGCCGACGCTGCCGCTGTCGCAGTTGAACGATTTCGCCGAAACGGCGGTGCAGCCCAAGGTCGGCACGCTGCCGGGCATCGCGCAGGTGCAGATCTACGGATCGCAGAAATACGCGGTGCGCGTCCAGGTGGACCCCAACGCGCTGGCCGTGCGCGGCATCGGCATCGACGAGCTGCAAAAATCCCTGACCGCCGCCAACGCCAACACGCCGGTCGGCACGCTGTCGGGCGAGCGGCAGCAGCTCGTGCTCGCCGCCAACCCGCAGCTGCCCAACGCCGCCGCCTTCCGCGACCTGATCGTGGCCTGGCGCAACGGCGCGCCGGTGCGGCTGGGCGACGTGGCGTCCGTGCTGGACAGCGTGGAGAACATCCGCACGGCCAGCTGGCACAACGGAACGCGCGCCATCGTGATGGCCGTGCAGCGCCAGCCCGACGCCAACACCGTGGAGGTGGTGGACCGGGTGAGGGCCCTGCTGCCGACCTTCCGCGCCCAGCTTCCGCCCAGCGCCAAGGTGGAGGTGATGAACGACCGCTCCGCCTCGATCCGCGAGGCGGTGGAGGACGTTCAGTTCACGCTGGCCCTGACCATCGCGCTGGTCGTGCTGGTGATCTTCCTGTTCCTGCGCCGCCTGTCGGCGACGCTGATCCCGGCGCTGACCGTGCCGATCTCGCTGATCGCGACGGCCGGCGGCATGCACCTGATGGGCTTTTCCATCGACAACATCTCGCTGATGGCCCTGACGCTGGCGGTCGGCCTCGTCGTCGACGACGCCATCGTGATGATGGAAAACATCGTCCGCTACGTGGAAGAGGGCATGCGCCCCTTCGACGCCGCGATCCGGGGATCGAGGGAGATCGGCTTCACCATCGTCTCCATCACGCTGTCGCTGGTGGCGGTGTTCATCCCCATCCTGCTGATGGGCGGCGTGGTCGGGCGCGTGTTCCACGAATTCGCGCTGGTGGTGACGATGGCCATCGCCGCATCGGCCTTCGTGGCGCTGACGCTGACGCCGATGATGTGCGCCCGCATGCTGACGCACGAGCCGCACGGCGCGAAGGAGGGCCTGTTCGGCCGCATCCTGGAAGGCGGCTTCGACGCCCTGCTGCGCGGATACGGGGCGACGCTGCGGCTGGCCCTGAAGCACAAGCCCATCATGGGCCTCGTCATGATCGGCACGGTGGTGGGATCGGTCTATCTGGCCGCGGCCATTCCGAAGGGCTTTTTCCCGACCGAGGACATCGGCCAGATCTCGGTGACGACGGAAGCCGCGCCCGACATCTCCTTCCCCGCCATGGCGGAGCGGCAGCAGCAGGTCGCGGCGATCATCAAGGCGCATCCGGCCGTGCAGGACGTGACCTCCTCCGTGGCCATCGGCGGCAATTCCATCAACTCCGGCCGCATGTTCATCGTGCTGAAGCCGCGCAGCGAGCGCCCCGGCGCCGGCGAGGTGATCCAGCAGCTGCGCCGCGAGCTGGCCGGCATTCCCGGCATGGCGGTCTTCATGCAGCCGGTGCAGAACCTGCGCATCGGCGGCCGTGCCTCCAAGAGCCTGTACCAGTACACGATCCAGGGCCTGGAGCTTCGGGAGCTGTACCAGTGGGCGGAGCGTCTGGAACGCGCCCTGCACGACATCCCGATCCTTCAGGACGTGACCAGCGACCTCCAGCTCAACAGCCCGCAGGCCTACGTGCATGTGGACCGCGAGAAGGCGGCGACGCTGGGCATCGGCGTGGATCAGGTGCGCTCGACGCTCTACAGCGCCTTCGGGCAGCGGCAGGTGTCGACCATCTACACGCCCAGCAACGACTATCAGGTGCTGATCGAACTCCAGCCGAAGTTCCAGGAGGACGACGGCGCCCTGTCGCGCATCTACGTCCGCTCCAGCTCCGGCAAGCTGGTGCCGCTGGACGCCTTCGCCAGCGTGCAGCGCACGGCGGGGCCGCTGACCGTGAACCACCAGGGCCAGCTTCCGGCCGTGACCCTGTCCTTCAACGTCGCCCCCGGCGCCTCGCTGGGCGAGGCGGTCGATGCCATCCGCAGAGCCGAGCAGGAAATGGCGCTGCCCCCGACCATTACCACCGCCTTCGCCGGCACCGCCCAGGTGTTCGAGGAAGCCCAGGCCGGCCAGGGCCTGCTGCTGCTGGCCGCCGTGCTGGTGATCTACGTGGTGCTGGGCGTTCTGTACGAAAGCTTCATCCACCCGCTGACCATCCTGTCGGGCCTGCCGTCGGCGGCCATCGGGGCACTGGCGACGCTGATGGTGTTCGGCCAGGAACTCAGCGTCATCGCGATCATCGGCATCCTGATGCTGATCGGCATCGTGAAGAAGAACGCCATCATGATGATCGACTTCGCGGTGGACGCGCAGCGCAACCAGGGCATGTCGCCGCGCGAAGCCATCGAGCAGGCCTGCCTGCTGCGCTTCCGCCCGATCATGATGACGACCATGGCGGCCATCATGGGCACCCTGCCCATCGCCGTCGCCCATGGCGCCGCCGCCGAACTGCGCCAGCCCCTGGGCCTTGCCGTGGTCGGCGGCCTTTGCGTGTCGCAGATCCTGACGCTCTACATCACGCCGGTGCTCTACCTCTACATGGAAGACCTGGGCAACTTCGTGTCCGGCCTGCTGAAACGCCGCCCCGGCGTTGCTTCCGACGCTCCGCATCCCGTGCCGGGCGCGGAGTAAGGAAGGACTTTCACCACCAAGGCACCAAGACACAAAGGGGCCTTCCCCTGTCTTTTCGCCCGCTCCGGCCGCATTCAGGCCGGAGCGATTCTTTTCGTGGCTCCTTGGTGCCTTGGTGTCTTGGTGGTGAACATCCCAGAGGTTACGCGACCACCTCGCCGCCCCGCGGCATCCCGAAGGCGTTTGCTGGCTCCCATCAAACGCCTTGGGTATGACGCGGGGGATACGGACGACGCCTTCAGGCGCCGTCCGTATCAGATGCTCCACCATTTGCCGCGCGTGCAGCGGCAGGGCGTCCATCCGGTCGCGTGCTGGTTGATGTGCTGCTGAAGCGCGTTGGCTGCACCCAGCCCGACGCACTCGTGCCCCATCACCTCGCGCAACGCGATGCTGCGGCGGTTGGCCAGGGCGTGCCCGCGGGGCATCACCACCACCAGCCGGTCGGTGCGGAACGGGAAGGCCTCCAGCCCCGACAGGTCCGCATGGTCGGCCACCACCCCGGCGTCGGCCAGCCCTTCTCCTGGGCCTGCTCGCGCTCGGCGCGGTCCTGGTCCTGGTCCTGGAGCACGGAGCCCGACGTCCCCCGGTCCCGCCCCCAGCTGGGGCGGGTGGGAGAGGGGATTACTCCGCCGCCGCGCCGTGCGCCACAGCGTCTGGATCCTTGCGGTTGAACCAGCGCTTGAAACGCCGGGAAACGGCGTCGAGGTAGGTCAGGATCACCGGCACCACCAGCAGGGTCAGCAGGGTGGAGCTGATCAGGCCGCCGATCACCGCGTGGGCCATGGGAGCCCGCTGTTGCGCGCCCTCGCCGATGCCAAGCGCCAGCGGGATCATGCCGAAGATCATCGCCATGGTGGTCATGACGATGGGGCGCAGGCGGATGACCCCGGCCTCCACCACCGCCTCGCGCAACTCCATGCCGCGGGCGCGGGCCTGGTTGGCGAAGTCCACCAGTAGGATCGCGTTCTTGGTCACCAGACCCATCAGCATGATGAAGCCGATGGCGCTGAAGATGTTCAGGGTGGACCCCGCCACCAGCAGGCCCAGGAACACACCGACCAGCGACAGCGGCAGTGACGCCATGATGGCGACGGGCTGGAGGAAGCTGCCGAACTGCGACGCCAGGATCAGGTAGATCAGGATGATCGCCAGCAAAAGCGCCTGCGCGGCGTATCCCGTCGTCTCCGCGATGTCCTTGGTGGAGCCGCCGAACACGATGCGGTAGCCGGGCGGCAGCTTGATCTCGGCCAGGGCGGCCTGAAGCTCCTTGCCGGCGTCGCCGGCCGGGCGCCCCTGGACGTTGGCCTGCACGTTCACCTCGCGCGACAGGTCGCGGCGGTTGATCTGCGAGGCGCCGAGCGTGGTGCTGACTTGGCTGACCTGCGACAGGGGCACCATGCGCGGCGCGCCGTTCGCGTCGTTGGAGCCGGTCAGGTAGATGCGGTCCAGGTCGGCGCGGCCGACCCGGTCGCCTTCCGGCAGGCGGACCAGCACATCGTAGGTCTCGCCGTCCGGCGCCTTCCAGGTGGACACGGTGTCGCCCGCGAACAGCGGCCGCAGCGTGTTGGCCACCTGCGCCGTGCCGACGCCCAGATCGCTCGCCAACTCCCGCTCCAACCGGACGGAAAGGGTGGGCTTGGCGGCCTTCAGGCTGCTGTCCACGTCCACGAAGCCCGGAATGCGGTTCATGGCGGCGGTGACCTGATGGGAGATGCGATCCAGCTCCGCGATGTCGCGGCCCTGGACGGACACCTGGATCTGCTTCTGCACGCCGCCCACGCCGGGGATGCCGATGCCGACGCTGATGCCTGGGATGGCCGACAGCCGCTCGCGGATCGCCGGGGCGAGGTCGTTGGGGGAGCGCTTGCGCTGTTCGATCGACTTCAGGCGGATGTAGACGCTGCCCCGGTTCTTGCCGACCGACGTGCCCGTGTTGACGGTGGAGTAGGTGTAGGCAACCTCCGGAAACTCCCGGATGGCGGCCTCCGCCTGCCGGATCTTGGCCGCCGTGTAGTCCAGGGAGGAGCCGACCGGGGTTTCCACGTCCACCACCGACTCGCCGAGGTCGGCGGCCGGCACGAACTCGACGCCGATGCGCGGCACCAGGAAGAAGCTGCCGACGAAGATCGCCAGCGCCGCCAGCAGGACCAGCCAGCGCCGGCGCAGAGCCCAGCCCAGCATCCGCCCGTAAAGCCGGGCCACGCCGTTGAAGGCGCGCTCGAACCCTTCGGCGAAGCGCCCGAACACGCCGCGCCCATGCCGCCCGTGGGCGGCCGGGTCGTACCACAGGCTGGACAGCATGGGATCCAGCGTGAAGGACACGAACAGGGAAATCAGCACCGCGGCCGACACGGTGATGCCGAACTGAAGAAAAAAGCGGCCGATGATGCCGCCCATGAAAGCCACGGGCAGGAACACGGCGACGATCGTCAGTGTGGTGGCCAGAACCGCCAGCCCGATTTCTTTCGTGCCGTCCAGCGCCGCCTGCCGGTGCCCCTGGCCCTTGCCCAGGTGGCGCATGATGTTCTCGCGCACCACGATGGCGTCGTCGATCAGGATGCCGATGGCCAGCGACAGCGCCATCAGCGTCATGACGTTCAGCGTGAAGCCGAAGGCGGCCAGCACGCCGAAGGTGCCCATCACGGCCACCGGCAGGGTCAGCGCGGTGATGACCGTGCTGCGCCAGGAACCGAGGAAGATCATGACGATGAAAACGGTCAGCACGCCGCCTTCGACTAGCGTCCGCTGCACGTTGCTGAGCGATCCGGTGATGCCGCGCGAGGTGTCGCGCACCACCTCCAGCGCCACGTCGGAGGGCAGGGAGCCGTTGCGCCGCAGCTCGTCCAGCGCCTTGTAGAGACCGTGCGCGACCTCCACCG
>JAEZPL010000463.1 GCA_023413605.1 Pseudomonadota bacterium | reverse complement strand
GTGTGGCACCTGCTGGGGCTGGCCGTGCAGACCGATCCCGCGCGTCCCGACCCGGCGGACGCGCTGGCGGCCTCCCGCGCCGACTCCGTCACCGACACCTACCGGTCCTGGGCCGGCCGCTGGCTTCTGCTGAACAACCGCGCGGTCCATCTGGACGCCGGCGGCACGCTCGGCTGCTTCTACGGGGAGGTGGACGGCGCGCTGGTGCTGTCCTCCAGCGCCGCGCTGATGGCGGAGCTGCTGGGCGACCGGGCGGAGTTCCGCCGCCGGCTGACGCACGAGGCGGGGCTCGACTGGTATCCGCTGCCGGGCTCCGGCCTGAAGGGCGTGCGCCGACTGCTGCCGACGCAGGTGCTGAACCCCGCCCGCCCGATGGGCGAGGATGGAAGCCTCACCGTCCGCCGGCCCTTCCCGCCGGTGCGGCCGGGATTCTCCGACGAGGCCGCGATGGAGCGGCTGGAAACGATCCTCGTGACGGCGATCCGCAACCTGCACCGCACCGTGTGCGCGGGTGGGGAACGTCCGCTGATGCTCCAGCTCACCGCCGGCTACGACACGCGGCTGCTGCTGGCGGCGGCGCGCAAGGCGGAGGTGCCCTTCGCCACCTTCACCTTCGGTCATCCCGACCTGACGCCCGGCGACCGCAAGCTGCCGCCGAAGCTGGCGCGGCTGGCGGGGGCCGAGCATCGCATGGTCGGCTGCGGCCCCGTCGATCCGCAACGCATGCGCGACTACACCGCCCACACCGGGGGCCACACGGCCGCGCTGGACGGGGAATTCTACGCCAACGGCGCCTGGGACGGCGTTCCGGAGGGCAGCGTCGTCCTGCACGGCGGCGTGTTCGAGGTGGCGCGCTGCTTCTACTGGGGCCAGATCCCGCCCGGCCTGACTCCCGATGCCGAGGACACCGCCGCCCGCCTGTTCGACTGCTTCCGGGGCAAGCTGTACAACCCGCTGTCGCACTACGACGCGCTCCGCGAATGGCTGGACTGGGTCGTGCGCACGCCGGAAATCGCGATGGACCTGCGCGACCGCTTCTACCTGGAGCAGCGCGTGGCCGGCTGGCTGTCGGCCATCGACCAGGGCGTGGACCTGACCGGGCGGCAGCTGTTCCAGCCCGGCAACTGCCCCGACTTCCTGGCCATCGCGCTCGCCCTGCCGGTGGAGATGCGCCGCACCAGCCGCCACCACGCCGAGCTGATCCGGCGCATGGCCCCCGACCTGCTGAGCGAGCCCATCAACCCGCCGCAACCCGCCGTCCTGCGGCAACTCCGCAAGCTGCCCCACCGCCTGCACAAGCTGCGCACGGCCATCGGGCATCATCTGACGCGGAAGTCGGCGTAGGGGCCTACAAGAGCCCCCTCCCTACCCCTCCCCCGCTGGGCGGGGGAGGGAACTGCCGCCGGACCTTTGCAAGTGTCCTAGCTCCCTCTCCCGCCCAGGGGGGAGGGTCGGGGTGGGGGCACGCGCCTCACACTAAGCAGCTTTGGGATGCATGGCGCGGTTGCGCTCCGCATCCCCGGCCCGCCCGGGCGCCGCGGTCGCGGCCAGATGCAGCCAGCGGCGGTAGGCCTCCACCCCCACCGGGGCGCGGTGCTTCAGGCCGATCCGGACGATTTCCGGCAGGGCGAGGAGCACCTTCAGGTCGGTCAGGCGCGGGCCGTGGCGCAGGTTCTTCCAGGTGTTGCCGATCCAGCTGCGCGCGAACCTCCAGGGCAGCAGCCCGGCGGGGCAGCGGGCGATCTCGCGGATCAGGTCGTTGCGGTGGTTGTAGAAACGCTCCAGCCCCGGCTTGCGGCCCTTCTCGCTCTTGTCGTGGAAGACCATGACGTCGGGCAGGGCCACGACCCGGTGTCCGGCCCCCAGCAGCCGCAGGCAGCGGTCCTTCTCCTCCCCCTGCCGGTAGAGTTCCGGCATGTAAAGGCCGACCGATTCGACGGCGCTGCGCCGCAGCAGGTGGCCGCAGCCCACGTACCACGGCGCATCGAAGGGGGCGGCCCCCTTCGGGAAGTAAACCAGCCCGTCCTTCGTTTCGATGTTGCAGGCGACCGCCGCCACGTCGGCGTGCGAATCGAGGAAGGCGACGGCGCGGGCGAGGCCGTCCGGCTCCACGAACCAGGAATCGTCGTCCACCGACAGGACATACTCCCCCGTCGTGTTCACGAAGCCGAAGTTGCGGGCGTAGATCAGCCCGGCGTTGTGCGGCAGCCGGACGTAGCGGACGCTGGGGAATTCGGTCCGCACCATGGCGTCGGTGCCGTCGGTGGACCCGTCGTCCACCACCAGGATCTCCGCCACCGGATGGCTCTGCGCCAGCAGGCGCGACAGCGCCTCGCGCAGTTCCGGCGCGCGGTTGAAGGTGGCGATGACGGCGCTGACCCCCGTCCTGCTCGGAGGGGCCATCAGGCGACCTCGCTGGAGGAGGACGGGGCGTGCGGGCGCGCCGGCATGGGCAGCAGGGTCGGCGGGCGCTTCAGCTCCTCCGGATACTCGTCGCGCAGGCCGGCCAGGTAATTCTCCAGGAAGACCCGCAGGCCCTTCACGTCGCGGTTCAGCAGGTAATGCGCGGTGTATTTGGCGATCATGCGCGGAATCACCGCCGCCTTCTCGTAGTTGGCGTGGATGTAGCCCATGTTGCGGAAGAAATGCGGCGCGCGGTCGGCGCGCATCGCCTCCACGGTGCCCAGCCGGCCGCCCAGCACCTTGTGCTCGGTCCGCGACATGCCGGGGTGGACGTGCAGGGCGTTCACGGCCGTGCCGGCCTTCATGCCGGCGCGGCGGGCGCGCAGGGTGAACTCGTACTCGTCGCCCCAGATGAACATCTCGCGCTTTACGTTGCCGATCCGCTCGAAGACGCGGCGGTTGATCAGCGTGCCGTTGAACAGCGCGATGGTGTCCGGGGCCAGCCCGCCGGACGCCTTCGCCATCAGCGTGTCGGGGTCGCGGGTGCCCTGCATGGGAAAGGCC
>JAEZPL010000037.1 GCA_023413605.1 Pseudomonadota bacterium | reverse complement strand
GAAAGGCCGCGCCTCCGGGCGCGGCCTTTTTCGTTTGCCAAACCCCGCCGATATTAGGCCCAAAGGCAAAAAAGAAAGCCGGAACCCTTGCGGGGCCCGGCCTTGGGGGGCGGGGGCTTGGGGGCTTCCCCCGCGGGGGAGGGGATCAGGCGTCCACGGACTCCAGCGCCGGGTAGTCGGTGTAGCCCTTGGCGTCGCCGCCGTAATAGGAGCCACGCTCCGGCGCGTTCAGAGCGGCGCCGCGGCGGAAGCGTTCCGGCAGGTCCGGGTTGGCGATGAAGGGCTCGCCGAAGCTGACGGCGTCCGCCGCGCCGCTGGCGATGGCCGACTCGGCCTGCTCCTTCGTGTAGCCGCCGTTGATGATGAAGGGGCCCTTGAACAGCCGGCGCAGCTCGGCCGCGACGTGCGGCGCGCCCGGGGGCGGGGCCATGTGATGGCCAGGCTGGCCTTCGATCACGTGCAGGAAGGCGAGGCTGAAGGGGGTCAGCGCCTGCACGACGTGGCTGTAGAGCGCCAGGGGATCGCTGTCGGCCATGTCGTTGAAGGTGCCGGTCGGCGACAGCCGCACGCCGACGCGCCCGGCGCCCACGGCGGTGGACACCGCCTCCACGATCTCCAGCAGGAAGCGCGCGCGGTTCTCCACGTTGCCGCCGTAGCGGTCGGTGCGCTTGTTGGTGCGGTCGCGCAGGAACTGGTCGATCAGGTAGCCGTTGGCGGCGTGGATCTCCACGCCGTCCAGGCCGGCGTCGAAGACGGCCCGCTTGGCGCTGTCGGCGAAGGCCTTCACGAGATCGGCGATCTCGCCGGTCTCCAGCGCGCGGGGTGTGGGGTAGGGCTTCATGCCCTGGCCGGTGTACAGCTCGCCCGCGGCGGCGATGGCCGACGGGGCGACCGGTGCGGCGCCGTTCGGCTGGAACAGCGGGTGGGAGATGCGGCCGACGTGCCAGAGTTGCGCGGCAATCCGGCCGCCCTTGGCGTGAACCTCTTCGGCCACCCGGCGCCAGGCGAGAGTCTGCGCGTCGGTGTGGATGCCCGGCGTGTTGGGATAGCCCTGGGCGGTGTCCGACACCTGCGTGGCCTCGGTGATGATCAGGCCGGCCGAGGCGCGCTGGGCGTAGTATTCGGCCATCAGCGGTGTGGGGGCGTTGCCGTCGCCCGCACGGCTGCGGGTCATCGGGGCCATGATGACGCGGTTCGGCAGATCGATCGCGCCAAGACGCAGGGGCGTGAAGAGGTCAGCGTTGCTCATCTTGCGGTGCCCTCTCGTTCCGTCGGTTCGTTCCGGCCGTCGGTTCGTTCCGGCGAAACGGCGGTGGTTGGTATGGCGGTGTTTGGTATGTATGTGCGTACATACTTAACGAGTCGAGCGCCCTTGTCAAGTATGCGCGTGCATACCTATTATCAAGAAAGCCGCGCGGGGTTCCGCGCGGCCTGCCAGCACCAGTGTGCTCAGGATCAGAACCGTGGACGAGACTTCCGACAACGCCGCTTCCGCAGACTCCGGCGATTGTTGCGCCGCCGGCTCCGACGCCCCGGTGCGCAAGCGCGATCGCGAGGCGACCAAGGGCGCGCTGCTGGACGCCGCCAAGGTGGTGTTTGCGGAGCGCGGTTTCGACGCCGCGACGACGCGCGACATCGCCGGCCGCGCGGGCGTGAACGAGCAGCTGATTCAGCGCTATTTCTCGGGCAAGGCCGGCCTGCTTCTCGCCGTGGTCGAACGCTATGGTCGGGAGGAGGGCAGCGGCTGCGCCATGCCGCCGCCGGGGGACGACCTGGAGGCGGACCTCGCCAGTTTCCTGAACCACCAGCTTCAGCACACCTGGAAGTGCCGGGATTTCACCAAGGTGGTGCTTGACCGCGCGCTGGTCGATCCGGCGATCGCCGATGAGATGGCGCGCACCCTGTCGGAAAGCCGCATCCCCTGCCTGCTGAACCGGCTGGAGTCTTTCCGCGCGCGGGGTGCCATCGGGCCGGACGCGGACCTTGGCAACGTCGCCGCGGGCATCGCGACGCTCAGCTTCGGGCTGGGCTTCCTGGATCAGGTGGTCTTCGGGCGCAACCCGGAACGGGTGGCGGAGGTCGTCCGTACGCTGGCCCACACCATGGCCCACGGTCTGGCGCCGCGGGCCTGCGGAAAAGGTTGAGCTATTCCGCCGCGGCGGAGGCCCGCGCCTCGGCGCGGGCGGCGCGGCGGGTGAAGAGGGCGTCGGCCGAGTACAGCGCCAGGGCCAGCCAGATGCAGGCGAAGGCGATCAGGTGGTTGCTGGTGAAAGCCTCCCCATAGACCAGTACGCCCAGCAGCAACTGGCCGGTCGGCCCGATGTATTGCAGCACGCCGATGGTCGACAGCTTCAGCCGCGCCGCGCCGATCATGAACAGCACCAGCGGCACGGCGGTGACCGGCCCGGCCATGATGATCAGCAGGTCGGTGCCGATGCCGTGCATGCCAAAGTTGCCGGCGCCGTTGGCGTTCAGCCACAGCAGGTAGGCGATGGCCGGCGGCACCAGCAGAGCGGTTTCCACGAAAAGCCCGATCACCGGGTCGATGGCCGCCTTCTTGCGGACCAGCGCGTAGACGCCGAAGCTGGTCGCCAGGGACAGCGCCACCCAGGGCACCGACCCGTAGGACAGGATCAGGCTCAGCACGCCCGCCGTCGCGATCAGCACCGCGACACCCTGCCGGCGCGACAGCCGTTCCTGCAGAAAGGCCATGCCCAGCAGGACGTTGATGATCGGGTTGATGTAGTAGCCGAGGCTCGACTCGACCATCCGGCCGTGGTTGATGGCCCAGATGAAGATCGTCCAGTTGGACCCGATCAGCGCCGTGGTCACCAGGAAGATGCCCAGCCGGTTCCAACTTCCCACGCCCCGGACGATGCCCGCGAGTCCGCGGGTCGGCAGCAGCCAGATACCGACCAGCACCACCGTCCACAGCACGCGGTGGGCGACGACCTCCACCGCCCCGACGTTGCCGAGTTGCTTGAAGTAGACCGGGGCCAGAAGGCCCCAGATCAGGAAGGCGCCCAGCGCCGCTGCGAAGCCCAGGGTGGCGGGGTTGCGGTCGCCGGCCTGCGGCAGGGTGGGTGCGGGGGATTTGACCATTCCCCTCGTTTACCATGACGCCGACGAAGGCGCGATGCGCGGCCTCTCATGCCCGGGCTGCGCGCCGGGAATGGCGCACAACCTACAAGGGATTGCCGCGGAGCCGCGATTTTCAGCGGTGGACCAGCGGTTCAGCCACCACCACCGCCGCCTCCACCCCCACCGCCTCCGCCTCCGGAGCCTCCGGAGCCACCACCACTGGCGCCACCGCCGGCTCCGCCACCCATGCTTCCGGTGCCCATGCTTCCGCCCGTGTTTCCGGGTCGGCTGCTTCCGGACGGAAGGCCGGACGAACCGCTGCTTCCGGTCGAGCCGCTGGCCTGCGGGTTGCCCGGCGACACCGAACCGCCGCCCCTTCCGACGCCGCTCTCGCGGGCGAGGTTGCGGGCCTCGCGCAGGTGCGTCAGGCACCCGTCCGTATCGCCGCGCCCAGCCGCGGTGCGTGCCTCGTCCAGCAGGCCCCGCATCCGGTTCTTCGTCTCGTTGTCCAGCGAAGCGCCGCCGCGCGCGCCGGGCAGAGTCTGGTTGCCGAGGAAGGAGTTGGACAGGCGCGAAGCTTCGTCACGGCAGGCCGACTGGCGTTCCTGATCCTGCCCTTTCGGCCGCTGTCCCTGTTGTGCCTGCGCGGGCAACGCCGCCAGAGCCAGCAGCGTGCCCAGGATCATCGTGTGTGCTGCTTTGAGTCGATCGGTCATTTCTGCGTCCTCCCTTGGCCGGCCATGGGATCGGGGGCCGGGTACACGCCGGCCCGAACGGTGCCGTCGGTCCGCGCCGCTTCCGCATGAATGGCGTCTTCGTCCGGTGCCGTTCCGATGGGGGCGGTGTTGACGCTGCGCATCGCCGCCGCGGCTTGGCCGAGCGGTGTGGAGCGGGCATCGTCCGGATGGCCGCCCGGATCCAGGATCGCCAGCGCACGCTGCACCGCCGCCATGCGGGTGAGCGACACCACGGCCAGCGCGCCGCCCCGGCGCACCGCCTCGGCGTACACGTGTGCCTCCTCGTTGGGAACGCCCCAGCCGGTCAGTAGGCAATAGAGGCCTCCGTGCCCGTCGTTGGAGCCCCCGAAGCCGCCATCGAACACCACCTCCACGGTCAGGTCGTCGAAACCGGCATCGAGCAGATCCTGGCGCACGGCCTCGGCCTCGGTGCGCCGGTCGTACAGGGCGACAATCGTCTTTCGTGCCATGGCCACCTCCCCTCAGCGCAGGAGGACCAGCAGGACCGCCGCCACGACGATGGCGGCGACCACCATCTGGACCGTTCGCGCCTGCGCGCGCACCGTTCCGGCTCCCTCGTAAACGCCCAGCTTGCGCGGGCCTGCCCGTCCCGTGGCCATGGCACCACTCCGCCTTTGTTCCGGTTGTGCTTAAGGAACAGAATGCGGCCAAAGGCGGTTCCGCAAACGAAAAGGGCCCCGCCGAAGCGGAGCCCTTTTCTTGCCGCGGAATGCGGGGGGGGGGCGGAACGGTCGCTCAGGCGTTGGCGCCCGTGGCGACGCCCTTGTCGGCCAGAAGGGTCTGCAACTCGCCCGACTCGTACATCTCGCGGACGATGTCGCAGCCGCCGACCAGTTCGCCCTTCACGTAGAGCTGCGGGAAGGTCGGCCAGTTGGAGTATTCCTTCAGACCCTGGCGCAGGCCCGGATCCTCCAGGATGTTGACGCCCTTGAACTTCACGCCGACGGTGCTGAGCACCTGGACGACCGCCGCGGAGAAGCCGCACTGCGGGAAGACGGGCGTGACCTTCATGTACAGCACGACATCGTTGCCGTTGATGTCCTGCTCGATCCGATCCTTGACGTTCTGGTCAACCATGTCACTCGACCTTTCCGATGTATTCCGGCTCGCTGACAGCCGTTTCAAGCGCCTTTCGGCAATACCGTCTTACGCGCCTTCCGGCATGCCTTGACTCAGGTGCCTTCCGGCACGGCCGTGGTCAGGGCCAGCGCGTGCAGTTCGCCGCCCATCTTGCCCTGAAGGGCTGCGTAAACCATCTGGTGCTGCTGCACGCGGGACTTGCCCTTGAAGGTGGCGGACGTGACCAGTGCTGCGTAATGGTCGCCATCGCCGCGCAGGTCGGCGATCTGCACCGTCGCGTCCGGAATGCCTTCCTTGATCAGCTTTTCGATCACCGCGGCTTCCATCGCCATGGCCGTCATCCTGTTCCGTCTCACCCAGCCCGGAGCGGGCGTCGCCCGTATAATTAAGTGCGTTTGTCGGGTTTGTCACCGGGGAAGCGGTCATCGGTCGCGCGGGGCGCCGGTCCGGGGCTGCTCATGCAACACCGTGCAACACTTTTTGCGATGATGTTGCACTGGTTAACGTGGGGTAACGGGCGGAATTCCGTCGTTGGCGAAAGAACAATAGCGGAACACTGCGGTGTGGGCAAGTGCGGTGCTCGTCAGGGGGCAGTGCAAAGAAAAAAGGCCGGTCGACGTTTCCGTCGCCCGGCCTTTTCGTCATTCGCGTCCGATCACTCGGCTGCGGCCATGTAGCCCGGCAGCCAAGCCTCGTTCGCCTTCTTCAGGCGGTCGATGGTGATCGACTCGGGCCCGCGGCCGGTCAGGGCCGTGCCGTTGGTCTTGCCGAGCACGGCGACCGGCACGCCGGCCGCCTTGGCTTTCTCCTGCACCGCCGCGGCGTTCTCCGGGCGGACGGCCAGGACGTAGCGGCCCTGGTCCTCGCCGAACAGCACACCGGCGTCGACGCCATCCAAGCCCGACAGGTTGGCGCCGATGCCGCCGGCCATGGCCATCTCGGCCACGGTCACCAGCAGGCCGCCGTCCTGGATGTCGTGGCTGGAAACCACGAGGCCCTCGCGGATGATGCCGCGGACGAAGTCGCCGTTGCGGCGCTCCACCGCCAGATCAACCGGCGGGGGCGGGCCGTCCTCGCGGCCCAGGATCTCCCGCAGGTAGAGCGACTGGCCGAGATGGCCCTTCGTTTCACCAATGAGGAGGATCGTGTCGCCCTCGTTCTTGAAGGCGATGCCCACGGCCATCATGGCGTCGGGCAGCAGGCCGACGGCGCCGATGGCGGGGGTCGGCAGGATGGCCTCGCCGTTCGTCTCGTTGTAGAGCGAGACGTTGCCCGACACGACCGGGAAGTCCAGCGCGCGGCAGGCATCCGCCATGCCCTGGATGGCGCCCACGAACTGGCCCATGATCCGCGGCTTCTCGGGGTTGCCGAAGTTCATGTTGTCGGTGACGG
>JAEZPL010000708.1 GCA_023413605.1 Pseudomonadota bacterium | reverse complement strand
GCCCCCAGACCGACCAGGACGGCGCCGCCGTTGTTCAGTTCGATGTCGTTCCCGGCGATACTCAGATACTCGGTGGAATCCACCACGCCGCTGACGGTGAACACCGCGCCGCGGAAGATCTGCCCCGCTTCGACCGTGGAGGCGGACACATCGCTGAACAGGCTTGTGGGGGACAGCGCACCGACGCCGAAGACCTTGGTGCCGCCGGTCGCGGTCAGGGTCGGTACGGCGTCGACGGTGATCCTGGCGGTCGCGCTGGCCACGCTGTAGGCGGAACCGGTGGTGGTGTCGGCGGTGCTGCCCGCCGTACCGCTGGTCCGGTCCCACGCCTTGAAGGTGATGCCGCCGGTGTCCGTGCTGGTGAAGCCGGACCCGCTCGGCACGAAGCGGATGACATCCGACCCGGTGAGCAGCAGGGCGGAGCCGTTGGAGGAGCCCGCCGGAATGTTGGTCCAGTTGCCGCTGCCGACCTTGTACTGCCAGACGCCGTTGGTGTTGGTCACCCCGGTGATGGCGATGCCCAGCGGAAGCACGGTGACCATCGGCACGGGGCTGTTGAATTCCGCGTCGGTGGCGGTGCCGGCGGAGGCCAGCATCTCCGAGACGGTCATCCCCATGTTCGCGGCGTCGGCGATGCCCTGGTCGATGGCGCCCAGGCTGCGCACGTCGTTGGACAGGATCGGGCTGTCGTTCACGCCCGTGATGTTGAGTGTCAGGTCCTGCGAGACGGTCTGGTTGCCGTCGGAGACGGTGAAGGTGCTCGTCACCTGCTTCGGCCCCGCCGGCACGCCGTTCACGAAGGCCGCGTCGAACACGTAGGCGTACTGACCGGTCTGCGTGTTGACGTAGGACGTGCCGCCCGGCCCGGCGGACCAGGCGTTGTAGGTGACGCCGTTGCTCAGCGTGACGGTGCCGAGTTGCACCGGAGAGGACGGCGAAGCAAAGATGGAGTAGGTCAGCGTGTCGCCTTCCAGATCGGACGCGGACAGCTGGCCGGCCACCATCGGGAAGGTGTCGTTGGCCGCCGTGTCGATCAGCGTGGGCGGCGTGGTCGGCACCGCCAGAGTCGGCGGGGCGTTGGTGTCGATGCGGTCGTTGTTCTGGCTGATCGGGGTGGTGTAGGCCGTGTTGGCGTTGCTGGCGCTGTCCACCAGAACGATGTTGACCGGAATGTCGTGGTTCGCCGCCCGGTCGCCCGTGCGCTGCCCGTCTGCGGTCACCGTGAAGGTCGCGGTGTAGGTGGTCGCGTTCACCTTGGTCAGGTTGCCGAGCGCGAAGCCGTTGACCGTGCTGCCGTTGCTCAGCGTGTAGGTGTCGCTGTCCGACGCGACGGTGATCGTCACCGTCACCGTGTCCCCGACCTTGGCCGGCTGGTTGGGGATGGTGACGTTGGTGATCGACGGGGGGGTGGTGTCGACGGTGTTGTTGGTGACGGACCGGTCGGTGACCGTCGCCGCGTCCGCGCCGCCGACCGCGCTCTGGATCGCCGCCGTGTCGTTGCCGCTGGTCGGGTCGGTGTAGCTGACGGTGACGGTCTGCCCGTGCAGGACGGCCTGCCCCAGCGTCAGCGTGACCGTCTTGTTGGCGCTGTCCACCGCGACGTTGGTGACGGGGACGGCGGCGCCGCCGGCCTTGACCACGAAGGCGCCCGCCGCCGGCCCGTTCACGGCATCCAGCGCGCTGTCGTAGGTCAGCACCAGCGTCGTGCCGTTCACCGCGGCGCTTTGCAGAACCGGGGCGGGCGAGGCGACCGTCACCAGGACGGAGCCGGACGAAACCGCCGCCATTGGAGCCATGGGCCCCATGTAGGACGTGAAGACGCTGACGGGGAAGAGGCCGGACGTGTCCGTGCCGGACGCCGTCACGTCGAAGGTCAGTGTGTTGGCTCCCATCGGAATGATGCCGGACAGGCTACCGTTCACGATGTTGTTCAACGTGAGATTCGAGATGGTCCATCCACTGGGGGCGGCCACGTCGAAGTACAGGTTGGTTCCCACCATGGCCATCGCAGCGGTGAAATTGACCGTGAAGGAAAGGTGGGTCGGCGTGCCGGGCGTGAAGGTGGCGGCAGGGTTGTCCGGCGTTATGGTGATGGCGGAGAAACCGGGATACTGCGACCCCAGCGACGCCGTGGCGAGCTTGTTCACCTCGGTGGTGTTGTTGGTCGCGCCGCTGTCGGTGATCGAGCGCAGGACGACGGGACGGGTCGAGCTCAATCCGATCCGCATCGGTTGGAGGCTGTCGACAAGAAGTAGCGAGTTCTTGTAGGCCATGCCGTCGATCAGCGCACCCATGGCGCTGTTGCTGAGCGACATGCCGCTCAACGTCACCGTGGCGACCCCGTTGACCAGCGAGACCGAGTAGTTGCCGTTGGCGAAGCTCCCCGCCCCGGTGCCGAGCGCGATGTCGGTGCCGCCGATGGTCAGGAATTCGCCGGTGCCGGGTCCGACGACGTTGTGGACGGTCAGCACCATGCCGGTGAAGGTCTGCCCGCTGTCGGCGGTGGAGGCCGTGACCGAATCGAACAGGTCCAGGATGGCGGAGCCCATACCCATCTGGGCGTAGCCATTGTCCGGGGTGAGCGTGATCGTCGGCGGGTTGCCGTTGGGGTTGACCGTGTTGTTGGTCGCCGAACGGGCGGTGAAGGTCGCGGCGTCGACGCCGGTGGTGCTCTGAACCGCGTGGGAATCGTCGCCGGAGGTCGGGTCGGTGTAGGCGACGGTGACCGTGTCGGTGTGGGTGACGGCCTGGGCCAGAGTGAGCGTGACGGTCTTGTCGGCGCTGTTCACAGCGACGGTGGTGACGGAAACCGCGTTGCCGCCGGCCGTGACCGCGAAGGCGCTTGCCAACGGGATGTTCGTGCCGTCCAGCGCGCTGTCGTAGGTCAGCACCATCGACGTGCCGTTCACCGCCGCGCTCTGCAGGACCGGCGCAGCCGGGGGGCGCGACCCCATGACGATGACCTGAAGGTATATGGAGGCGATATCGAGGCCGTTGGTGGCTTGGATGACGCCGCTGGTATCGTCGCCCGCCGGATCGACGTAGCGGAATTCGATGATGTCGCCGGCAGCGAGGGTGGTGCCGACGGTCAGCGTCACGGTCTGGCCGGACACCACGGCCGAGGTCAGATTGACCTTCGTCCCGTTGATGAGGACACCGCCGGTGCCATGGGACGCGGTGCCGGGAAAGATCGCATCGAAGGTGGACAGGGCCGGCTGGCTGGCGCTGTCGAGATTGCCGTCGAAGGTGAGCGTGATGGTGGATTCGCCGACATAGGCGACGCTGGACATGAACTCAGGGGCGGCCATCAGCACGCCCCGGTAGCTCTCGATCCGCAGCGTTTCGGTCCGCACGGCGCCGCGGGTCCAGGCGAGATCCCAGTCGCCGCCGAGATCCGCCGCACCCGTCAGGGTGCGCGACGCCGCCATGCCGGCGCCGGTGATGTCGGCCAGCGCGTCCAGGAACGCCTCGCCATGGCCGATCGCCACGTTGCAGCCGTACAGCAGGATGTCGCCGTCGTCGGCAAGGCTGGCGCCGATGGCCGCCAGTTCCGCTTCCCGCATCGGCAGCGACGGGGCATCGAGCCGCACCGTGCCGAGTTGCAAACCGCCTTCGAAGCCGTGGCACAGCACATGGATCGCCCGGATGCCCTGGCGTCCGCCCAGCGCCTGCACCATGGCCGCCACGCCGTCGCGCCCTTCCTGGATCAGGACCACCTCGACGCCGGACGGCACCCCCGCCTGAAGGTCTCGCCAATCGGCAAGGGCCGTGTCGATGAAGGCGATTTCGGTGCCGGGCCGGGGAATACCACCAAGGGTAGTGGTGGGGTTCGCTGACGGGCGGACGGACGCTTCAGGCATGACGGACGATTCCTCGGTGGGCTGCAAGCCATGGGGGGTGCAATTTTTACACGAATGCCACCCATTTGATTTGCATACCCAAAAGAAGGTGCCTCGGTCAACAATGTCCGAACTAAATGTGACGATTACACAGGTGAAGAGCGCTTATCGCCCAGTAATAGTCGAATGCTCTAATGTTTCATTTTGTATGATTTCGGCATATTCGTCATGTTAACAACCTGTTAACCGCCATTTTTTGATTTTCACTGCCTCGCTAATATTAAGTGTATGCCAACGATTTTACATATTTCTTCATATGGTTGCGGCTTGTTCAACCAATAAATGTTCTGCGCACGAGAAATATGACCGAGACCCGGACGCCAGGGCCGTGCCATGTTTGCTGCCTGTCAATTTTTGGGGTGCTGCGGCAATGCCCGAAAAGGCCGGAATTTGTCTGCCGACATTCGCCCGCCCTACAGCCGGCAATGACAAGCCGATCGCCGGCTTCCCCGCGGATTTGCCAGACAATCCCACCGTTCCGAACCGGCCTGCCAAATCGGTGATATCGACAGCGTGGTGATTTGGGAGAGCGGGGGCGGAGCCTGTGTCCCGGCCATTTTCTAGAAGAGACAACATGGATCGGGCGCGCCGGCCCAAACTTTCGATTGAACAAACTGGAGGCAACTGTGCGAACCGCCCCGGATTTTCCGGAGGCTGGTTTGGTCAAGTCACGCAGCCATGACGGCGGCCTCGGCGGATCCTTCGGCCTTGCCGAGACCGGTGTCGGTCAGCCCTTATGCCTCCAGTTTCATCCGGCGCCCGGCGGCAAAGCCGGTCATCTCGCGCAGCACGTCAGCATCCGTGCCCTTCTCAAGCATCCAACGAAGCACCATCATCTCATCGGTCCTCGGGGCCGCCCTTCGTATGGGTTGATGTGTGATGACCGAACTCTACCGAAGAACCTCGACGGCCGCGCCGCAGTGGACAACCGGCCCGGTGCTGACCGCCGCCCTTGGAGAGACCGTGAATCCATGTCAGTCGCGCTGAACTTCTTGCGTGTCGCGTCGAGGTTGGCGTGGCGGGACCTACGGGGCGGGGTCGCCGGCCTGTGGATCGTGGTTTTGGGGATAGCGCTCGGCTCCGCCATGATGGCCATCGTGGGATCCTTGAGCGGTGCCGTGCTCGATGGGATGCGCGCGACCGCACGGGAGACGGTCGGCGGCGATCTGTCCCTGCGCCTGTTCCACGCTCCGGCAACACCGGAGCAGCGGGCCTTCCTGGAAACGGCGGGCATGGTCAGTGAAACGGCGGAGATGAGACCGGTCGCTGAAACCGTCAGCGGCGGCGCGCGCACCCTGGTCGAGTTGAAGGCGATCGATGGGAAATACCCTCTGGTCGGCACCACTGCCGTCTCCGGGGCCGCTTCCCTCGGTGATGCCACGGCCCGCCGGGACGGGCTCTGGGGCGCGGCGGTCTCCGCCGACCTTCTCGACATGCTGACGCTGTCCATCGGCGACAGGCTGCGGCTCGGAACGGCCGAGGTCGCGATCCGCGCCGTCCTGGAGCATGAGCCGGACCGGGCCTTCCGCGCCTTCTCCCTCGGTCCGCGCGTCGTCATCGATCGCCGGGCACTCGCGGAAACCGGTATCGCGGAGCCTGGAGCGCCGGTCTACTGGTATTACCGCGTGCTTCTGCCGGAGACCGCAAGGTCCGACGCCGTCCTGCGCGACCTGGAGCGCCGCTTTCCCGATGCCGGGTGGCGGATCGTCGATGCGTCGCACGGCATTCCGGGCGTCGACCGCACGGTCCAACTCACCCGCACGCTGTTTCTGCTGGTGTCGCTGTCCATTCTGCTGATCGGCGGCGTGGGGGTCAGCCGCGCGCTGTCGGTGCACCTCACCCGGCGGTTGCCGACCATTGCGGCGTTGAAGGCCTTGGGCGGTTCGCCGCGCCTTCTCTTCGCCGCCTTTCTGATGCAGACGCTGGGCGTGGTCGCCATCGCGCTCCTGATCGGCACGGCGGCCGGAGCCGTTCTGGCCGCCGCAGCGGCGCGCGCCCTGCCGCTCGCCTGGCTGCCGGAGACCGCCAGCGCCGTCCATCCGCCGGCACTCCTGCTGTCCGCGGCGGTGGGCTTCCTGGCGGCGCTCCTCTGTGTCCTGCCGCCACTGGCGCGCGCGGTCGGAACCAGCCCCGCCGTGATCTGGCGGGGTCCGGTGGACAGCACGCGGCAACCGTTGGGGTGGCGGTCCCGCGGCGCCGTTGCCGTTCTCGGGCTGTTGCTTGCCGGTGTGCTCGCCGCGTGGACGGGCATGCCCTTTGCCGTTGCCGGGTTTCTCCTGGCCGCGGGGCTGGCCGCGGCCGGGTTCGCGGCCCTGGGGCATGGGTTCGTGCTGGCGGCCCGCTGCCTGGCGCGCGGCCGCCGACCGGTGGTCCGGCTGGCCATCGCCAACCTCGGGCGGCCAGGGGCGCCAACGGTCCCGGTTGCGGTTGCGCTGGGGGTCGGCCTCACCGTGATGGTGGCGGTCGGCGTGACCGGAACGTCGGCGGTCGAGCATGTCGAGGCGACGCTTCCGGCCAGGATGCCGTCCGTCATCTTCCTGAACGTACCACCGCACGACGATCGGCGTTTGCGCGAACGCCTCTCCGCCCTGCCGGGCGTTCACCGGGTGGAAACAGCGCCGTTCCTCCACGCCCGGATAAGCCGCGTCAACGGCATCGCCATCACCGAGGCGGATGTTCCGCGGTCCGTGGCCTGGGCGGTGCGCGGCGACCGGGGCCTGTCCTGGCGTGACCGATCCGCCGCGACGGACAGGATCGTGGCGGGGTCGTGGTGGCCTCCGGGCTACGGCGGTCCGCCGCTCGCGTCGGTGGACGCGCAGGTGGCCCGCCGGTTGGGATTGGCGGTGGGGGACACCATCACCCTGGCCCTGCCGAGCGGTCCGCTCACCGTGACGGTCGGCAATCTTCGGCAGGTCGACTGGTCGACGCTCGAACTGGATTTTCCGGTCGTTCTGTCACCCCCCGCCGAACCGCCGCCGCACAGCCTCGTCGTTGCCGCCTGGTCCGGCGCGACGGCCGTGCCCGCCGTGGAGGCCGCCATGGCGGAGGTTTCCCCGCAGGCCCCCGCGGTACGCGCGGCCGAGGTGCTGGACCCGCTCCGCGCGACCATCGATCACATCCGTCGGCTTCTGGACGGCCTGTCGGCCGTGGCCCTCGGCGGGGCCGCCATCGTCCTCCTGGGCGCCATCGCCAACAGCGTGGGGGTACGGCTCCACGAGATGGCGATCCTGCACGTCCTCGGGGTCGGACGGCGCCCGATGGGGCAGGCCACGGTTCTGGAATTCACCCTCCTGGGCGCTGCCGTCGCTGCCGTGGCGGTGCCCCTGGGCTGGCTTGGTGGAACGGCCGTGGTCGCCAGCGTCACCAGCGGCAGCGAACTCCCCGGCGGCTCGTTCGCCATGGCTGCGTTCCTGACCACCATCGTGGCCATGGCAACGGCCGGGGCCGTGCTGGTCGCCGGCCTGCGCCGCAGCGGCGCGCTGCGGCATCTGCGCAGCAGCGCCTTCGACTGATCGACGCCGACCGTTTTCGTCGACGTCGGCCGCGCCCGGGAACGCAGCCATCCCACGCCCCGCCATCCTGATCCGAACGGGACAGCCGACAACCGGGCGTGGAAGGGCGCCGTCGTTCGGATCAGATCTCGACCTGAGTCCCGAGTTCGACCACCTGCCCCGGCGGGAGCTTGAAGAAGCGCGTCGCATCCCCGCTCAACGCATGGAGCATGATGAACATGTGCTCGCGCCAGCGCGGCAACGCGGGGTGCTTCGAGGGAATCAGCGTTTCCCGGCTGAGGAAGTAGGAGACTTCCATGGGCTCGATCGCCAGTCCTTGCGAGCGACAGGCCTGGAGCATGGCCGGAACGTCGGGATCCTCCATGAATCCGTAGCGCGCGAGCACCGTATGGAAACCCTTGCCGAGGCGTTCGACCGTCACGCGCTCCTCCTCGGCGACCCTCGGTTCCTCCTCGACATCGACCTTCATGAGGACGACCCGCTCGTGAAGAACCATGTTGTGCTTGAGGTTGTGCAGAAGCGCCGCGGGAACCGTCGTCAGGTCGCGGGTCATGTACACCGCCGTCCGGGCGGTGCGGACCGGCATCCGCTCCGACCGGGACAGAAGGTCGGCGACCGGAAGGGCGTCCTGGAAACGGCGCCGGTGCAGGGCGGCGCGGCCCCTGATCCAGGTCGAGATCATGAACCACACCAGCCCGGCGATGAGCAGAGGCACCCAGCCGCCATGCATGACCTTCAGCAGGTTCGCCCCGAAGAAGGCGAGATCCATCGACAGGAATCCGGCCAGCAGCAGAAGGGCCCAATGCTTGCCCATGCGGCCGTACCGCCTCGCCACCTCATAGCCGAGAAGCGTGGTCACGATCATCGTGCCGGTCACGGCGATGCCATAGGCCGCCGCCAGATTGGAGGACGACCCGAACCCCAGCACCAGCGCGATCACCGAGGCCAGCATCAGCCAGTTGAGGGCGGGCACGTAGACCTGGCCGATCTCGGCTTCGGAGGTGTGAAGGACCTGAAGGCGCGGCAGGTAGCCAAGGCGCACGGCCTGGTTGGCCAGCGAGAACGCGCCGGAGATGACCGCCTGCGCCGCGATGACGGCGGCGGCCGTCGCGAGCAGCAGCAGGGGAATGAGCGCCCAGTCGGGAGCAAGCAGGTAGAAGGGGTTCTCGATGGCCTCGGGATGGGCGATCAGCAGGGCGCCCTGGCCGAAATAATTCAGGATCAGGGCCGGCCAGACCAGCGCGAACCAGACCTTCCGGATCGGCTCCCGGCCGAAATGACCCATGTCGGCGTACAGCGCCTCGGCACCGGTCACGCACAGGACGACGGCGCCGAAGACCAGCAAACCCGTCCAGCCCTGTTCGGCCAGGAACAGGATGGCGTGGTGCGGCGAGACGGCCGCCAGAACAGCCGGCGTCACGACGATCTGAGCGGCGCCGAGCAGCGCCAGCGTCAGGAACCAGACAAGCATCACCGGGCCGAACATCCGGCCAACCCCGGCCGTCCCGAAACGCTGGACCGCGAAAAGCGCGACCAGAACGGTCAGGGTCAGGGGCAGCACCCAGGTCATGAGGGCCGGCGAGGCCACCTTCAGCCCCTCGATGGCGCCGAGGACGGAGATGGCCGGGGTGATCACGGCATCTCCGTAGAACAGGGCGGCCCCCAGGATGCCGAGGGTCAGGATGGCAACCGACCGCACCCCGCCCTTGCGGCGGCGGAGCGCCAGCGCGGTGAGCGCGAGCACGCCGCCCTCCCCCTTGTTGTCGGCGCGCATCACGAAGATGACGTACTTGACGGTGACGACCAGCAGAATCGTCCAGAAGATCAGGGACAGGGCGCCCAGCACATGGGTGTGATCGGGCGTGATCCCGCCCTGTATGAAGATTTCACGCAGGGTGTAAAGGGGGCTGGTTCCAATATCGCCGTACACAATTCCAAGCGCCCCCAAAAGGAGAGCGGCTTTCGTGGAACTGTGTTCCGTTCCGGCGCGATTGTGGGAGCCTTCACTCGGCGCTCCACCAGCGTTATTCACCGTCGGAGTGGTGCGCATGATTGTTTCTCATGAATTCGGGCATGTTTGTACGTGATTGCTTCTGGATGCTGCCTGACGCCTTGCAGAGCGTGCAGCGTACCATCGGTCGTCGAGAATCAGGTCATGGCCCGATCCCTTCCGCCCCGGGCCGACCGCAGGCGAACCCTGGCGGTGACAACTCCGTTGCCGGTGCCGCGCATCGTGGCGGCCCGGCGCTTTCCATCGCTCCCGTTTCCGGAACGGGGCGCCTGTCCTGGGGGCATGAAGGAACCACGTTCAGCCTCATCCAGACCGCAGGAGGCGGGACGCCGCGGCCGCGTAGTCGAGCAGATCGAGCAGATCGAGCAGGCGGGCAACATAGTGGTCCTTCACGGCCAGACTTTCCCGCGCCGGCCCGCGCAGGTTCGCCTCAAGGACATCCAGCATGCGGTGCAGACGCCTCTGGTGAACTCCGAGATGCCGCTGGATGGGGTCGGCCACCACGCCCGCGAACAACGCGTCGTCGGATGGGCTTCCCCCCTGGTTCCGGTCGGCGGGCAGGCCGAGAAGCTCCGTCCGGATCAGGTGCTCGATCCGGCGCGCCACGGCTGTCTTCAGGAAAAGATCGCGGGTGTCCAGCCAATGCGCCAGCGAGGCGGCTCCGAGGAGGCGGGCGACGACGGCACCCGCCTTCAGGGCCGCGGTGGGCACGGACAGCAACAGGTTGACCGGCACGCGGAGCAGGTCCCAGCCGAGGGCTTCCCGGTGCAGCGCCAGGCTGCCGCCGACCGTGAAGTGGCGGGCGACGAAACAGTCCACACGGGCATGCCGCTCGGCGAAGTCGCTGCTCAAGGCGGCCGTGAAGACCTCCCCAGCCTCCTGCGCCCGATCGGTCTGCCGATCGGGTCCGTCACCGGGGATTTGCGACACGGACATCTCCCGTTCCTTGCGCCGATGCGGCGGCTCCCGCCCGCGGCGGCACCGGTCCGCCGCCGCGGGCGTGGAAGCCCTCAGGCGTCGGCTCCCGGGCGCCTGCCGCCCTCGGGCGGAGGCGCTGCGGCGCCGTGTGGGGTGTTGCCTGCGGTCGCCTTGGGTGCGTCATCCTCGTTCCATCCGGCCTTGAATCTCCGGATGCTCTTGCCGAGGTCGCCCATGACCTGCGGCAGCTTGCCCGCCCCGAAGATGATCGCGACGATCAGCAGCAGGATCAGGATTTCCCAAACGCTCAACCCCACAGGCGCCCCCATGTCCGATGCATGAAACAGTTCAGCCGGCCCCGGCCTGCATCCCGCCGATCACCCCTGCGCCTTGGACGGCGCCGGGCGCTCACGCTTTCGCCTGGCCCGCCGGGACATCAGATTAAGCCCCTCGATCAAGGCTGAGAAGGCCATGGCGGCATAGATGTAGCCCTTGGGCACGTGCGCCCCGAAACCTTCGGCGATCAGTGTCGTGCCGATCAGCAGCAGGAAGCCCAGCGCCAGCATCACCACCGTCGGGTTGGCGTGGATGAAGTTCGCCAGGGGGGTCGCTGCGAACAGCATCACGGCGACGGTGACCAGGACGGCGATCACCATGATGGCCACATGCTCCGTCATGCCGACGGCGGTGATGATGCTGTCGATGGAGAACACCAGATCGAGGACCAGAATCTGGCCGATGGCAGCCGCGAATCCCAGTGTGGGCGCCTTGTTGTCGAACAGGTCGGGGCCCGGGTCGGGATCGACGTTGTGGTGGATTTCCTTGGTCGCCTTCCACACCAGGAACAGGCCGCCCGCGATCAGGATCAGGTCGCGCCAGGACAAGCCCTTGCCGAAGATGCTGACGACCGGTTCCGTCAGTTGCACGATGACGGCGACCGTGCCCAGGAGCCCGAGCCGGAGCAGCAGGGCCGCGCCGATGCCGACGCGCCGGGCCCGCTCGCGCTGGTGTTCCGGCAGCTTGTTGGTCAGGATGGAGATGAAGATCAGGTTGTCGATGCCGAGCACGACCTCCATCGCGATCAGCGTCGCGAGCGCGGCCCAGGCGGCGGGATCGGCGGCCAGAGCCAGCAAACCGTCCATCAGCGCGTCTCCTTCGGTCAGGGTGATTGGTTCGGATTGCATAGCCGGCAGGAGTCAGGCCGGCAAGGGCCGGCGGGCAGACATCCGCACATCCCCCAACCGGTGATGCGCGACGTGCCCGACCAGCCCCCATATGCTTGAGGCTTCCAGTTCGGCACCGGCGATGACCCGTCAAGACACATTCGGCCCCCTCATCGAACATGTCGGCGCGCTCACCGGCGCCATCGCCAATCCCGTCACGGGGGTGGCGATCGCGGTGTTGGCGCTCCTCATCGCCCGGCGGCAACGCCTTCTGCTCGCCGCAGTGGCGGTCGGCGCCGCGGAAGCGGCCCTGATGGCGTTGCTTGGCGTCGCGCACACCGGCATCGTCGCGGCCTGCACCACCGGAGCGGCGGGCTCGGTCGTGCAAGCCCTGTTCATCTGGCCGTTCGCGCACACGGTGCGGCGTCTCGGCCGGCGCATGTCCCGGCCACCGGGTGTCTGAAGGCCGGGAGCCGGCTTGGCAAACACCCGGCGCAGCCGTCCTCCACGCCGGGACAAACGCAGTCGACGCAGCGCCGTCGATCGGAGCGAGCGGCCAGATGAACAGGGCTTGCACGACCGAGCCCGCCGTGGCCAGGCGCCCGCTTTATCCTGCGGCCGGCCGTGGCCTTGAAGCCTGATGCGCCACGGTGAACGGCTTCCGGTCTCCAACAGCGTTTCCCGCCCGCTACGCCGGGATCGAAACGGCGCCGTCGTTATTCATCGGCCGCGACCGAATGATTCTGGCGGGGAACGACCAGCACCTTGTCGATGCGGCGGCCGTCCATGTCCACGACCTCCACCCGGACGCCCCCCCATTCGAACGCCTCTCCGGCCTCCGGCACATGACCCAGATGATGGAGCACCAGACCGGCCACCGTATGGAAGTCGCCGGTCCCGCGCAGCCCGCGCAAACCGACGGTGTCCTCGAACTCGTCCACCGGCATCCAGCCTTCCACGAGCCACGACCCGTCATCCCGCCGGACCGCGGCATGCTCCACCACCTCCCCGGCTTCCGGCAGGTCGCCGGCGATGGTCTCCAAAATGTCGGTGAGCGTGACGACCCCTTCGATGCTGCCATACTCGTCCACCACCACGGCAAGATGGTGGCCGGACGCCTTCATGAGATCCAGCAGCTTCAGAATGGGCGTGCCGTCGTGCACGACCAACGGCTTGGCGGCGCTCGCCAACAGGTCGAACGGACGTCCATGGACCGCCTCGTCGAGCAGATCGCGGGTGTGCACCACGCCGACCAGCTCGTCCAGTTCGCCGCGGCAAACCGGATAGCGCGAGTGGGATCCGGACTTGATCTCGGCGAGCAGAAGATCCTGCGGGTCGCCGAGGTCGAGCCAGATGACGTCCGGGCGCGGCGTCATGATGGACCGCACGCTGCGGTCGGCAAGCCGCAGCACGCCGTCGATCATCTCCTTCTCCGCCGGGGCGAAGACCCCCGCCTGCGTGCCTTCGGAGATCATCGAGCGCACTTCTTCCTCGGTGACGGTTTCCTCGCGCTCGCCATGCAGGCCAAGCAGGCGGAGCACGAGGTCGGTCGAGGCGCCGAGCAGCCAGACCATGGGGGCGGCGATGCGCGACAGCATGCGCATCAGGGGAGCCACGAGGGACGCGACGCGCTCCGGACTCTTCAGCGCGATCCGCTTGGGGATGAGTTCCCCAAGCACGATGGACAGGTAGGTGATGCACACCAGCACCGTCGAAACACCGATCACCTGCCCATAGCCGGCCAAGGACGGGATGGTGTCGAGCCAGCCCCCGAACCGGTCGCCGAGCGTGGCACCGCCGTAGGCGCCCGCCACCACGCCCACCAGCGTGATGCCGATCTGCACCGTGCTGAGAAAGCGGCCGGGGTCATCGATCAGCCGCAGGGCGGCGCGTGCGCCGCGGTTGCCGCCGTCGGCCATGGCCTGGAGCCGCGCCTTGCGCGACGAGACGACGGCGAGTTCGGACATCGAGAACACGCCGTTCAGAATCGTCAGCGCGACGACGATGCCAATCTCAAAGTACAGCATGATGAGCGTTTCCAGGCGGAAGGGACGACGGGCGGCGACGGCGTTGGAACCGCCGGTTCGGCGGCCATGACCGTGCGGCGTGCTGTCCGCGGAAGGCGGCATTACCGTTGCCGCGGTCGGAAGCCGGCCTTGGGCCCGATGGTACGATCAGCGACCAGTCTGTATCTGGCCATTCTGCATCTGGCCATTCTGCATCTGGAATGTCGCCCGATGCGGGCTGAGGAAGGACGCCGCAGGACGTCCGGATGGCCCGGGCACCCTGCGGCCAGCGAGGGCCGCTTGAAAAGTCGTTCATGGTGTCCCCGGCCAAACGCCGGGGGCGCTCCGTGTTTGTTGCGTCTCCCTACATAATGCGGTTGCGATGCGGGACCGGCAACCTCCAACGTTGAAAATGGCGGCCGCCCCGTCGCGGACCGCCCGCGTCGATCCCCGTCGCAAACCCTTCACGCAGGGCTCGTCGAGCCGCCAGCGTCACCTGAACCTTGAAATTTCAGGGAATGGTTGCCATCTTTATGGGCACCATGATGAACGCTGCCCTTCAGATCCGACTCTCTTTGCGTGCAGGCCGCGTGCACGCAGGCACGTTCGCCCCGGATTCGGACGCGTAGCAGCGCACCTGATCCATCTGGGGCCATACAAATCCAACAAAATCTGCTGTAGCCGGGGTTGAAGCCGCGTTCCCCCATGACGCCGGCGATCCCCGATGATTTTCCCCGCAGCCGATCCGTCGGCTGCGGTGCATGGACTTTGGAGGAAAGCCAATGGCCACGGACCGTGAAAGGCCACCACCGTCGAACCAACAGGACGGTGACCGGAACCGCGAAGCGCGGGTTGTGCCCTTCCGGCCGAGGACCCAACGGCCGAATGATCCCGGACCTAGGCCACCGGACGACGACAAGCCTTTGCCGCCGGTCGCCTGACGGCGGCCGCCGCAACCACCTTCCGGGCGATCCGCGCCTTTCGAATTTTCCGACCCCCAGCATGCCTTGCCCACGCAAGGAGAAAACGATCGACAGGAGAAATGAATTGGTGAAATCCGCTGCTCTCACCCGACCGGAAACGGACCTTGCAACGGCATCCGGGAGCGTTCGGGGCGAGGGTTCGAGGCCCGACCCGGTCAACATCACGACGGGCCCCTGGGCGGACGTCAAGGACGCGGAGGACCGTAAGGACCACTTCATAGCGCGCGATGGAAAGGTGTTCGCCGGAACGCACCTGATCATCGACCTGTGGGGTGCGGACCGTCTTGATGACCTGAACCATGTGCGTGAAACACTGATCGAGGCGGTGCGCGTGGCCGGGGCGACCCTGCTGCACATCCATCTGCATCATTTCACGCCGAACGGAGGAATCTCGGGCGTCGCCGTCCTGGCGGAATCCCACATCTCGATTCACACCTGGCCGGAGCGGGGCTATGCCGCGCTCGACGTCTTCATGTGCGGCGATGCCGAACCCGCGAAGGCCATTCCGGTCCTGGAGCGCGCATTCACCCCCTCCTGCACGACATGCGACGAACTGCTTCGAGGTGAATCAGAGAAATGAGCAACGGCGGGCCGGTCTGGGACAAGCCGGCCTGCCCCGCTCCGCAGCGCCAGCGTCAACATGGGAGATGGTCATGTCCAAGGTTTGCAACGAAGGTCTGGTGCTTCCGCCGGTCCTCATGACCGATCGCGACTGGGGCCGGTTGAAGAGATTGGTGGAAAGGGCCGCTGCGCTGTATCACCCCGTGTCGGACCTGCTGGAGACAGAGGTCAAAAGGGCGACCGTCTGCCCGGCCAATGACATTCCGCCGGATGTCGTGACCATGAATTCCCGAGTGGTGTTCCGCTCCAATCACGGCGCGGAGCTGGAATCCCGTGTGCTGGTGTATCCCGAGCGCTACACGCCCAACGGCTACTGCGTGTCGGTCACCACGCCGCTGGGCGCCGCGTTGATCGGTCTTCGCATCGGCAGCTGCTTCCATTACCGGCGGCCGGATGGGGCGCACATGCACGTGTGCGTGCACGACATCGCCTATCAGCCGGAAGCCGCCATGCGAAAGCGTGTGTCGTAAAGCCTCCGGGCCACATCTTGGTCGTTCATGGCGGGAACATCGGCGTTGCAGGCGATCCGTGCTCAACTCGCATCATTCGCGTCCATGATCACGCGCCTGTGCTGGCCGATGGCCATGGTCACCGTCAGCCTGTCGCTGCTTATCGGGCATCCCTGGCTTTTTCAGGTTGCAGGCGCGCCTCCCGAAAGCGTGGCGGCGATGGCGGCCATCGTCCTGGGGGGCGCCAGCTGCTTTTCCGTCGCGTGGCTGACCGCCCGCCTTGTCATGCTGTTCCTGGAAAGCACCAACCGGGGACGGCATCGCCTGCCGAAGCTCCTTCGGGAGTCCGTGAATGTTGCGTTCTTCCTGATCGCGCTCATGGGCACCATCGCGTTGGCGTGGGATGGGGCGGTCGCCGGATCCATCGCCTCCTCCGGTGTCGTCATCGCGATTCTCGGTTTCGCGTTGAGAAACGTCATCGCCGATGTCGTTCTTGGCATGGCCCTGGGGCTGGAACGCTCATACCGCATCGGCGATTGGCTCAAAATCGACAATGATGTCAGCGGCGTGGTTGTCGACATCAACTGGAGGACAACGCGTCTCCTGACGCGCAACCAAACCCACGTCATCCTGCCGAACAGCCGCATTGCACAACGGCAGCTGGTCAACTACAGCGCCCCGAAGCGACAGTACCGGGACCAGCTGCGGATCTGCCTGTCCCATTCCCTGCCGGTCGCGGAGGCGAAGCGTGTTTTGCTCGCGGCGGCGCAGAGCGCCCATCGGAACCTGACGGGCCAGGACCCCGACGTTCTGGCGGTGACCTACACGCTTGGGGGGATCGAATACGCCGTCCGCTACTGGGTGCCGAGCTATGCGGAGGAAGCGGCTTACCGGGATGCGCTTCTGACCGCCATCGATGCCGCTCTCCGGAGTGAAGGGCTGCATGTCCTCCAGGAAAAAGCGGACGCGGCGGCCGTCGTTGCGTAAAACGCCGTTGCGGCATTGATCGGGGCGGCGGCAAGGCTCCCGCAAGGGAAAAGAGGAAGCGGTTCAGGCCGGCGGTTTCAGGCCGGCAGAACACGCTCCACCGACAGCCAGCGCGTTGTTCCGTCCGCATCGCTGTAAGGCATGCGCGCGCCCTCCCGGAGGCCGAGCAAGGCCACGCCCAGAGGTGACGCGACGGTGA
Organism: Pseudomonadota bacterium; assembly: GCA_023413605.1. GTDB lineage: Bacteria > Pseudomonadota > Alphaproteobacteria > Azospirillales > Azospirillaceae > Azospirillum. The sequence continues at coordinate 6,787 of JAEZPL010000708.1, read as the reverse complement.
TCTGGCCTTCGGTCGGCAATTCGTCCGGATACACCAGTTCGCCCCATTCGGACTGCACGTCGTCGTCGCGGCGAAACAGCACGCGGCTGCCCATGCGCACGATTGTCCGGGGCAGATCGCCTTCCGGGCGGACGATCGCGCGCTCCAGTTCCCGGGAGAGGAACGCCGACACATCCGGCGCCTGATCGGCCAGACGATCCATGGCCCGCAACAGGCGGCCGTAGTCCGTGCGCCCGATCCAGATCAGCGGTCGGTCAGTTCCCTCGATCATCGTTGCGTCCTCGATTGAGCGGCGAGTGCGATGCAGGCCGGGGCGAATTCTCGCCCACGCGCATCGCCGGCCGCCATCCGTATCATTACGGAATACGCCCAACCGGCAGAGATGAGAAAAGTTCTCCAGATTTTTCAATGGGTTACCGTCGTTCCGTATTGTTACGGATATTTCGATCCGGATTATTCCCCAGTAGAAAAGGCCGGCATTTGCCTTAGGGGCGTAAGCCGAATTTTCCAGGACGGAATTGCGGCGCACCTTCGGCGCTCCTGACCGAAACCATAGGGGAAAGACACGATGGACGATCTGCTTTCGGGGGCGCTGAGCCGCCTGGATGAAGCCGCGAAGCACGTTGAGGTGGATTCGGAGGTTCTTGAGAAGCTGAAATACGCCAAGGAAACCCTGAGCGTCCGCCTGTCCGTGCGCATGGACGACGGGTCGCGTCGCTCCTTCCCGGCATGGCGCTGCCGCTACGATGACACCCGCGGCCCGACCAAGGGCGGCATCCGCTTCCATCCGAGTTCCAACGTGGAGGAAGTGACCACGCTGGCGTTCTGGATGACCTTCAAGTGCGCGGTGATGAACCTGCCCTACGGCGGCGGCAAGGGCGCGGTGAAGGTCGATCCGCACAGCCTGTCCAAATCGGAACTGGAGCGCCTGTCGCGGGCCTACGTGCAGGCCTTCGCCGGCATGATCGGCCCCGACCGCGACATCCCGGCGCCGGACGTCTACACAAATTCCATGATCATGGGCTGGATGGCCGACGAGTACAGCTCCATCGTCCGCCAGCCGAGCCCGGCCGTCATCACCGGCAAGCCCCTGCCGCTCGGCGGTTCCCTCGGTCGCGACGACGCGACGGCCCGCGGCGGCTATTACCTGATCAAGCACCTGGAAGAAGACCTCGGCCTGGCCGGTTCGGCCAAGCGCGTCGTGGTCCAGGGCTACGGCAACGCCGGCTTCCACATCGCCCGCCTGCTGCACGCCGACGGTTACCGGATCGTCGGCCTGTCGGACTCGCGGGGGGCGATCGTTTGCGAGGACGGCCTGGATCCCCTTGCCGTGCAAGCGGCGAAGGAACGCGGCGGCTCGGTCACGTCCTACACCGGGGGCGGTGCCCGCGTCGTCTCCGAGACCGAGCTGCTGGGCACGCCGTGCGAGGTTCTGGTCCCCGCGGCCCTGGAGGATCAGATCCACAAGGGCAACGCCGGCTACATCAATGCCCGGATCGTTCTGGAACTCGCCAACGGCCCGATCACCCCGGAGGCCGACCGTATCCTGGAGGGGGCCGGCACCATCGTGCTGCCCGACATCCTGGCGAACGCCGGCGGTGTGACGGTTTCCTATTTCGAGTGGGTGCAGAACCGCCAGGGCTACTACTGGAACCTGAACGAGATTCATGAGCGCCTCCGTGCGATCATGGAGACCGAGGGCCGCCGGGTGTGGGACATGCGGTCGGCCAAGGGCATCTCCATGCGCACCGCCGCCTATGCCCACGCGCTGGAACGGCTGTCGAGCGCCATTGCGGCGCACGGGACGCAGCCGTTCTTCGTCGGCTGACATCACAGACGCAAGGACGGGAGCCCGCGGGCTCCCGTCCTTGGAATAGATGAATCCGGCGAGCGGCGGTATAGTCCGGTCGTTGTCACGCGTGCCGCCCCGAAGGACTGCCCTGGAATGCCGTTCATGCCCGCCAGCCGCACCATCGGAGCCTCATTCCCGGCCGTCCCGAGCGGCAGGGACATGCTCGTGCTGTCGCTTGCCTTCCTGGCGGCCTATCTGCCCATCGACTGGCTGACCTTCATCCACCCGCGCCCAAGCCTGAACATCACCCCCTGGAACCCGCCGGCCGGACTGTACATGGCCCTGTTGCTGTGGACCGGGGCACGCGGCGTGCCGATGGTCTATGCCACGCTGGTCCTGGCCGATCTGGTGGTGCGCGGGCATCCCGCGTCGATCGCGTCCCTGCTGGTCTCGAATCTCGTCATCGTCGCCGGGTATGGAGCCGCCGCCCATGTGCTGCGCCACAAGGTGGCGATCGATCTGGCGCTCCACCGGGTGCGGGACGTCGGCTGGCTGGTCGGCGTGACCTTCCTGAGCGCCGCCGTCGTGGCCCCCGCCTTTGTCGGCGTGTTCGTCCTGGACGGCGCCCTCGCGGCGGCCGACCTGCCGATGCTGGCGTTCCAGTACTGGCTGGGTGATGCCATCGGCATTGCCGTGGTCACTCCGTTGCTGCTCCTGCTGTACCGCCCGGAGAAGACGCCCGCCTGGAGCGTGCCGAAGACACCCTCCGCCGCCCAGACGGCCGCAATCGCCGCGGCTCTCCTGCTGGTCTTCCTGCCCATCGCCGATGGCCAGTTGAACCTGTTTTACGTCCTGTTCCTTCCCCTCGTCTGGGTGGCCGTGTCGCACGGGCTGTCGGGGGCGGTGCTGGCGGCCCTGGCCATACAGAGCGGCCTGATCGCCGGCTTGCAGGCCATCGGATTTCCCCTGCACGCCGTGATCTACCACCAGACGCTGATGCTGGCGCTGGCCATCACGGCCCTGTTCCTCGGCGCTCTGGTCAGCGAGCGGCGCGAGATCGAGATCCGCCTGCGCGAGCACCAGACCGAGTTGGCCCACATCGCCCGCCTCGCCGTGACCGGAGAAATGGCGTCCGCCCTGGCCCATGAGCTGAACCAGCCGCTGCTTGCGTCGATCAGCTACGCGCGCGCCGCCCAGCGGGTCCTGGAAGGCGCCGACGCTCCGCCCCGTGCCCAGGAACTCATCGACAAGGCGGTGACCCAGGCGGAGCGGGCCGGCGAGGTCATTCGGGGCCTGCGCACCTTCCTGAGCAAGGGGTCGCTTCAGTTGGCGCCGGAATCGGCCGCCGAGATCGTGCGTGAAACGCTGACGCTGGCGCGAGGGGACGCGGCCTACAACAGGGTCCAGCTGCGGGTGGACATGGTGGAGCCGCTTCCCTTCGTGCTGTGCGACCGTATCCAGATCGAGCAGGTCCTGCTCAACCTCGTGCACAACAGCATCGAAGCCATCGCCGCGGCCGGCAGCCCCGTGCGCGAGGTCGTCCTCCGTGTTCGAGCCGCGCCCCCCGATGGCCTCACCTTCGAGGTCGAGGACTCCGGCCCCGGCGTGGCGGCCGGTATGGTCGACCACCTGTACTCGCCGTTCGCGACCACGAAGCCGGCAGGGATGGGGCTTGGCCTGCCGATTTGCCGCTCGATCGTCGAAAGGCACGGCGGCAGGCTGTGGCTGGCCCGCACCGGCGCGAATGGCTCCGTTTTCCAGGTGTTTCTGCCCTCAGCGCGTCCAGATGACCGGCCGTCCCATGACCGAATCCAATAGGCCTTCCCTGGCGGAGCCGACCGTCTTCATCATCGACGACGACGCGGCCGTTCGGGACGCGCTTGCCGCTCTGGTCGAAGTGGCGGGCCTGTCCGTGCGCACGTTCGGCAACGCTTTGGAATTCCTGCACCGCTACAGTCCGGAGCAGCCGGGTTGCGTGGTGGCCGACCTTCGCATGCCCTTCATGGACGGACTTGAGCTTCAGGAGGAGCTGTCCCGGCGCGGCTGTGGCCTGCCGGTCATCATCATCACCGCCCATGGCGAGGTCAGCTCCGCCGTCACCGCCTTTCGGGCCGGAGCCGTCGATTTTCTGGAGAAGCCATTCGACGATGGCGTTTTCCTGCGCCGCATCCACGAGGCTCTGCAACGCGACGCCCACCAGCGCCGTGACCGCTCCGCGGCGGCGTCCGCTCTGGCGAAGCTGGCCCTTCTGAGTCCCCGTGAACGGGATGTCGCCGAACTGATGGTCGAGGGCTGCGCCAACAAGACCATCGCGACCCGCCTCGGGATCGGCGTCCGTACGGTGGAGACGCACCGCGCGAACATCCTGAGCAAACTCGATATCCGCACCGTCCCGGAGCTCATGCGTCTCTGGATGCACATCGAGTGATACGGCCGGCGCATGAAGGTTTCCATGATCGGCCGGCCGCATCACCCTTTCGCACATGGCTGCGCCATGTGCTGCCGGGTTTGAACCGAAGGGGTTTGATGGAAGCCATCAAACCCCTTCGGCATGAGGGATTCCACGAAGCTTCGCGCCAGGACCAAATCCGCCCTGTAGGCTTCGGTCATCTTTTAAAGACCGCCCGCTGAGCCATCCAAAAGGACAGTTGCGCCAAAATCCCGGCGACGAACATAACCGTTCCAGCAGCCAGGGCCGGGTTTCCCCCGATGGACACCAAGGACGCACACACGGCACCGATGCTCATCTGGGCGAAGCCATAGAGTCCGGACGCCGAACCGGCAGCCAGTGGATTGACGCTCAAGGCCTCCGCCAAAGCCGTTGGCGATGCGATGCCCGCCCCATAGGCAAGCAGCAACACAGGCAGCAGGGTGAAGGGCAGATCGAGTGAGCCAGAGCTTGCTGAAAAAAGGAATATTGCCGCGCCCGTGCAACTGAGAATGCTGCCAATCACCATAAGCCGCCCGGCAGCAACGCGGCCGACCATTCGATTTGCCGTCAGACTGCCGAACCAAACCCCTGCGATATTCAGCGCCAGATAAAATCCAACTTCACTCATCGGCCTGTTGAGTTGATCGACAAAAATGAACGGAGCCGCGCCAATGAATGCGTAAAAGGAGGTCGTCGCGCAGCCGCCTCCAATCGTCAATCCCAAGAATCGAGGCGACTTGAGCAGGCCGGCGTAGTTGCGCAGCACCGTGCGCATGCCATTGTCGTCGCTGCTGCGACTTTCCGGCAGGAGGCGCCAAATCAGCAGCAGGTTCAACACGCCAAGACCGAACAGCGCAACGAATATGGACCGCCATCCCGCAGTCTCGACAAGGGCTGATCCGACGAGCGGCGAGAGCCCCGGCCCGATCACCACCATCAGATTCATCAATGACAGGTTCTTGGCGACGTCGTTGTCCGACGCATTGTCGCGAACGATCGCCCGTCCCAACACGAGGCCGGAACACCCCCCCAGCGCCTGGAAGAGTCTGGCGATGATCAGAGTGTGGATTGTTGGCGCGCACAAGGCGGCAAGGCTGGCAAGAGCATAAACGATCATGCCCGCCACGAGAACGGGCCGGCGCCCAAAACGGTCCGATATGGGACCGTAAACGAGTTGGCCGAGCGCCAAGCCGGCGATGTAGGAACTCAGCGTGAGTTGCACCAAACCTGCGCTGGCATCAAAGTCCACCGCGACAATTGGCAACGCTGGCACGAAAATGTGCATTGCCAATGTCCCGCTGAAGGTGATTACGGCCAGGAACCAAATATGGGCACGAGCGGGATGATTCTGATGTGCATTGGACGGCGCGCCACTACCAGGATCAAAGACCATTATGTGCTGAACCTCTCATTCAGTACAGCTGGAAAGCACCCTGTCGCGAGCGCCGAGCCTGTACAATCAATCTAGCTTCGGCAAAGAACGCGGCCGGTCATCTTCGTCAAACATTGTACATGCACCCATTATGGTCTCTGTTGACTGAATGCTCTCGTTCAAAGTCAATTCAAACTTGCGAGGTCCAGGATTCTGAAATCGTAACGTCCATCGCCATGATCGGTGACGCTGTACACCAAAGTGTCGTCCACTTGGTTGTCTGGGTGAAAGGTCAGCACGCGCGGCTTCAGGGACGCGATCTCCGCAGGTTGGCAGTACAAAGAGGCGGCGATGATGATCTCGTCGCCAACTTGGCAGGTTCGTGCCGCCGAACCATTCAGAACGCAGCAACGCGAGCCACGCTCGCCGTAGATCACATATGTGCTGATCCGCGCGCCGGAATTCTTGTTCCAGATCTCCACGAACTCCAGTGGCAGGACACCCACGGCCTCGCAATGCTCGGGGTCGAGCGTGATGGAGCCGTGATAATTCAGATTCGCATCGGTGACTCGAATGCCGTGCAGCTTCGCCCGAACAACCTTGATCATGCCGCTCGTTTCTCCTCCTTGGGGAAAGCACTCCTACGGTCGGCGAACCCAAGTTCACCCCCTCACGTTCGACACGGCTGATCGGGCCATCTGGAGGGGCTTCGGCGGAAGAAGGACGGGTCCAGAAACCGGTCGGCGACAACATTGTCGATGGCCAGCCAATCCGCTTCCGTTCGCCAGTCGTGCACCGTCAGCCCGGCGGCCACGGCCGTTTGCGCAAATTCACGCAGCGTTCGATCGCCAGGGAACACGACAACGGCATCGGCGATTTCAGAAAGGTCTGCCTCGGCCCACGGACCACAAGAACTCCTCGCCCGGTGTTCGTCACCGGGTATTCGGCGAATGGCGATGCCCCGCATCGCGGCCCAAAACTCGCCGCCGAGTTCCGCACCCGGGCCGCCGGCCGACACCATGGAAGTGATCCCCCGCTCCGCATGCAACGCATCCAGTCGAGCGTGGTCGGACGGCGTGAACCGGTAATTCGTGCCACCGCAGACGATCAGGCGCATGTCAGCGACCTCCCCGTCACATGCCGCCGGGATAGTTGGGCCCGCCGCCGCCCTCGGGCACGACCCAGTTGATGT
>JAEZPL010000700.1 GCA_023413605.1 Pseudomonadota bacterium | reverse complement strand
CCGTCACCGTGACCGTGCTGTCGGCGTCCGCCGTTCCGCCGATTGTCGGAGCCGCATTGTTCGTCAGCGCCGCCGAGGTGATCGCGGGAGCGTTGGGAAGCGTCGTGTCGATGGTCAGCGTCTGGGTGCCGGTGGAGGAGACGTTGCCGGCACCATCCCTGGCGGTGGCCGAAACGGCGTTGGCGCCGTTGGTGTCGAGCACCAGCGTGCCGGTCACCGGCGTCGCCGTGGCGAGGTCGATGCTCCACGCGCCACCGGTCGCGATGGTGGTGTAGGTCGCGCCGCCCACGGTCACCGTGACCGTGCTGCCGTCCTCCGCCGTGCCGCCGATCACCGGAGCCGCGTTGTTCGTCAGCGTCCCCGACGTGAAGGCCGGAGCCGACGGGGGCGTGGTGTCGATGGTCAGGGTCTGCGTGCCGGCGGCGGAGACGTTGCCGGCACCGTCCCTGGCCGTGGCCGAGACCGCGTTGGCCCCGTTGGTGTCGAGCGCCAGCGTGCCGCTGGCCGGCGTTGCCGTGGCGAGGTCGATGCTCCACGCGCCACCGGTGGCGGTCGTGGTGTAGGTGGCGCCGCCGATCGTCACCGTCACAACGCTCCCGGCCTCCGCCGTGCCGGTCAGCACCGGTGCGGTATTCTTGGTCAACGCCGTCGATGTGACCACCGGCGCATCGGGCAACGTGGTGTCGATGGTCAGCGTCTGCGTGCCGGCGGCGGAGACATTGCCGGCGGCATCGGTGGAGATGACCGAAACGGCGTTGGTGCCGTTGGTGTTGAGCGACAGCGTGCCGCTGGCCGGGGTCGCCGTGGCGAGATTGACCGACCAGTTTCCGCCCGTCGCGGTGGTGGTGTAGGTCGCCCCGCCTACCGTCACGGTGACCGTGCTGCCCGCCTCCGCAGTTCCCCCGATCACCGGCGCCGCGCTGTTGGTCAACGCCGCCGAGATGACCACCGGCGCATTGGGCGGCGTGGTGTCGATGGTCAGCGTCTGCGTGCCGGCGGTGGAGACATTGCCGGCGGCATCGGCAGCGGTGGCCGAGATAATGTTGTTCCCGTTGACGTCCAGGCTCAGCGTGCCGGACACCGGCGTGGCGGTGGCGAGGTTGACCGACCAGTTTCCGCCCGTCGCGGTGGTGGAGTAGGTCGCCCCGCCGACCGTCACGGTGACCGTGCTGCCCGCCTCCGCCGTGCCCGAGATCACCGGCGCTGCATCCTTGCTCAGCGTCGATGTGATCGTCGGCGCGTCGGGCCGCGTGGTATCGATGGTCAGGGTCTGCGTGCCGGCCGTGGAGACGTTCCCGGCCGCGTCGGTGGCGGTGGCAGAGACGGTGTTGGCACCGTTGGTGTTGAGCGACAGCGTGCCCGTCACCGGCGTGGCGGTGGCAAGGTCGATGCTCCAGTTCCCGCCGGTGGCGATGGTGGTGTAGGTGGCGCCACCCACCGTCACCGTCACGGTGCTGCCCGCTTCCGCCGTGCCGGTCAGCACCGGTACGGCGTTCTTGGTCAATGTCGCCGAGGTGACCGCCGGCGCATCGGGCACAGTGGTGTCGATGGTCAGCGTCTGCGTGCCGGCCGTGGAGACGTTTCCGGCACCGTCCCTGGCCGTGGCCGAGACGGCGTTGGTGCCGTTGACGTTCAGGCCGAGCGTGCCGGTCACCGGCGTGGCGGTGGCGAGGTTGACCGACCAGTTTCCGCCAGTGGCGGTGGTGGTGTAGGTCGCGCCGCCAACCATGACGGTCACCGTGCTGCCAGCCTCCGCCGTGCCGCTGATGATCGGCGTGGTGCTGTTGGTCAACGCCGCGCTGGTCACCGACGGAGCGGCCGGAGCCTTGGTGTCGATGGTGATCTGCAACTCGTTGGACGCGCCGCTCTCGAACCCGGACGCGGACGATTTCGCGGTCAGCGTCCACACGCCATCGGTGAGAGGGGTGTTGGGGGTGATCGACCATTTGCCATCGCCATCGGCGGTGCCGGTTCCAAGAAATGTACCGTTGCCATACAGATTGACGACGGTTCCCGCGGCCACCGTGCCGGTCAGCGTTGGCGTCGCATCGTTCGTCAACAGATCGCCTTGGACTCCGCTGTCCGAGCCGGCATCCAGGACCGGGGCGGAGGGCGCGGGCAGGGCAATCGGGAAGATCAGCGTGCGACCCGTGCCATCGAGTTCCAGCGCCTGCCCCCCGATGTAGACCGTTTCGAACCCGGACACGAAGACGGTTCCGGAGGCATCGGTCAGGAAGGCAACGTCTCTGCCGCTGTTCCCGATCAGGGTTTCAACGCTCGAAACAGCGATTGTCGCTCCCCGGTTTGTCCGCACGGACACGACATCGTTGCCGTTGCCGCCGGTGATCGTCTCCATCGCTTCGACCGCGACGGTGTTCCCGCCAGCCGCCAGTATCGCAACGTCATTCCCCGAATTGCCGATCAGGTTTTCCACGGACGCGACGCTGATCGTCGATCCGGTGTTTCTCAGCGCGATGATCGTATCGTCACCGCTCGTACCGGTCAGCGTCTCGATCGCTTCGACGCGCATCGTGCTGCCGGTGGTGGCCCACCCGATGGGGCCATTGCCAAGGATTGGCGTGCCGTCCAACAGCGTCATATTGACGACATCGTTGCCGCCGCTGCCGATAAGCGTGGACAGGCTTGCGACAGTAATCGTGTTGCCGTCGTCCAGAAGAATCCCGGTGGTTCGCCCCGAGGTGCCGCCGACGAGCGTTTCGACCTGTGACACAGCAATTGTGACGCCTGCTGACGCCGTATCCAGCCCGCCGACCTTGAAGGCTGTCGTCACGACGTCATGACCGGACGAGCCAATCAGCGTATCCACGTGCACGACGCCGATGGTGTTGCCCGCAGTGGCGAGCGTGACCACATCTTTCAGCGAGCCTGCGCCAATGTAATACTCGATGGATTCCAGGCTGACGGTGTTGGATTTTCCCGCAATGGTTCCAATGACATCGATCCCGCTCGATCCAACGATGGTTTCGATGTTGCTGATCGCGACGGTGGTTCCCACGGCCCCGTCGGCACCGAATGTGATAACATCCTTGCCGCTGCCACCCGCGATCGAGTTCAGATAAGCCACCGACATCGTGTTGCCGATGTCGGACAGGGTAATAACGTCGGCCGCATTGGTTGTGCCGATCAGCGTCTCGACCGACTCCACCATCAAGGTGTTGCCGCGAGTACCGGAACTGACCAGCACGATCCGGTCGTTGCCGCTGGAACCGATCAGCGTCTCCAGACCGCTGACCGTCATGGTGTTCCCCGCCGTCGCGAGCGAGATCACATCTTGCGTTGGGCTGTAGCCGCCAGTGATGCGTTCGAGGTTTGACACGGAGAGGGTGGCACCGGCCGAGGTGAGCACGACGCCGCGCGTTCCGGTTCCTTTGACTCCGGACCAGACGTCTGAACTCGTAAAGACGTAGTCGCCGCTACCGGGCGCCAGTGTCAGTGTTCCACCCGCAGCCATGTCACCCTCCCAACCCGTACCCAGCGCCGCACAATCACCCGCCCGATCCCGCGAGCACAACCCACGCGAGATTATTTCACGTTGCAAATCTACATTGCGCGCGCAAATACAGCCAAACAACGCTGTACACCATAGGTATGCCTGCCCAGCAGAGTCCAAATTAAAAATTTGTCAATTTGCGTCATTTCGGAATCATTAATAAACTGTTAACGCAGAGATACTCTCATTGCTGGAAAAATTCCACTGGTGCTGCCGCCGAAATATTCCGCTTGCCAAGGCGGCCCGTGCTTCCCCTATCTTCTTGCCAATTTGTTCTATCCGACAGCAACCGGTCGGCCAGAGAGTAAGGGGGGCGTTTTCAGACCGATGGGATCGGGAAGGAAAATGCAGAACGAAGACAGGGATGGTTGCGGCGTGTCACAAAAACCAGCGGACCAGATGGACGGCCAAATCAGCGCCGCGCTGACCGCTAATCCGCGGGACGCAGGGGCTTGGACCCTGTTCGGTGTGCGTCTTCGCCAATCCGGGCAGCTGGCGGAGGCCATCGCCTGCCATCGGCGCGCCCTGGAGTTCGCACCCGAGAACAGCGGGATCTGGACCAACCTTGGCAACGCGCTGGTCGATGCGGGGCGCTTCGACGAGGGGGTGGCCGCGCAGCAGGAAGCGTTGCGGTTGGCTCCGCAAGCCCCGCAACTGCTGTTCAACGCGGTCGTCGCGCTGCGCAAGGCCGGGCGCTTCGCCGAAGCGCTGCGGATGATCGATCGTGCGGCGGCGGAGGGAATGACCGCGTCCCTGCGGTGGGAACGGGCGCTGACGCGGTTGCAGATCGGCGATTACGTCCACGGCCTCGACGATTATGAAGCGCGGCGGCATTTGCCCGGCGCTCCGCTCCGGCCGGCATCGGCTCCACTCTGGAACGGCGGGGCTTTGGACGGCCGCCGCATCGTCGTGACGACCGAGCAGGGTTTCGGCGACGCGCTGCTGGCGGCCCGTTATCTGCCGTGGATCGCCGCGCAGGGCGGACGGGTTCTCTACGAATGCCACGCCGAGTTGCGGCGGGTGCTGAACGGCCTGCCGGTCGAACGCTTCCTGCCCTGGGGCGCGCCGGTTCCCGACTGCGATGTCGAGGCTCCTCAGATGAGCTTGCCGCGACTGTCCGGCACCACACTGGCCTCCATTCCTCCGCCGGTGCGGCTGACCATCCCGCCGGAGTCACACCGCAAGGCCGCCCGGTTGCTGGGCGCGCGCGAGCCGGGCAGCCTGCGCGTCGGGATCGTCTGGTCGGGGCGGGTGACGTTCGGCGACAACGCCCGGCGTGCCACACCGCTCACCCCGTTCCTGCGTTTCGCGGAGGTGCCGGGGGTGCGGCTCTACAGCCTGCAGAAGGGCGCACCGGAGGCCGAACTCGACCGGCTGGGGCCGGCGGCGGGGCGGCTGGTCGTGCCGCTCGGCGCCGATCTGGATGATTTCGCCGACACGGCGGCCGTGCTCGAACAGCTGGATCTGGTCGTCATGACGGACAGCGCCGTCGCCCATCTGGCCGGTTCGCTGGGCATGCCGGTGTGGAACATGGTGCAGCACGTGCCCTATTGGATCTACGGCTTCACAGGCGACCGCACGCCCTGGTATCCGTCGATGCGGCTGTTCCGGCAGGGTCCCGACCTGGACTGGCAACCGGTTTTCGAACAGGTGGTCACGGCGTTGCGGGAAGAGGTCCGCCGCCGGGCTTCCGCCTGATCGTCATGCCCCCGTCGCCCAGGAACGCCACATCGCCCGGAAGGCCGCTTCGACCGACCGCGCGAAACCGCGATGGTCGGTGAGCGGGGAGGTTTCCAATCGCGCCCGCATGCCGGCGCGCAGGGCGGCGAGACGCGCCGGGTCTTCCGCCAACGCCACCGCGACGGCGATGTAGCCGTCCGTGTCCGACGCCACCAGATCCTCCAGCCCGCAGCGGGTCAGCAGGCTCGCTCCCACCCGTGCCACATGGTGGGTGCCGGCAAGCGTGACCACGGGAACGCCCATCCACAGAGCCTCGCAACTCGTGGTCGTACCGTTGTAGGGAAACGGATCGAGGGCGACGTCCATCCGGTCGTAGAGGCGCATGTGGCGCACCGCGCCCGCCACGGGCGGCAGCAGCGTGATGCGCTCCGGCGATACGCCGTGACGGGCGAACCGTTCCAGCCAATGCGCGCGGGTCCGGTCGTCCTCGAAGGCCGCGGCCTTCAGCAGAAGCCGGCTGGCGGGAACCCGATTCAGAATCGCCGACCAGACCGCCACGACCTCCGGCGTCACTTTCGCGGCGTTGTTGAAGGAGCCGAAGGTGACGAAGCCGTTCTTCAACAGCGGGGCCGGAGCCGGAGGGCCGGGATCGGCCAGAGGCTGAAAGGCGAGGAAGCCGCGTGGCAGGCGAACCAGGCGTTCGGCGTGCCAGCGGTCCGTCAATCCCTCCGGGTCCGCGATGGCATCGGTCAGACGGTAATCCATGGCGGGCATGCCGGTCGTGTCGGGATAGCCGAGCCAGGAAACCTGGACCGGCGCCGGACGGCGCGCGAACAGCAGCGGACGGCTGTCGGCCGTGTGCCCGCCAAGGTCGACCAGGATGTCGATGCCGTCCGCCTCCACCAGCGCCGCCGCCGCCGCATCGTCCCGATCCGCCAGGGAACGCCAGCCGTCGGCCGACGCGCGCATCCGTGCCGTCACGTCGTCCTGACGGTGGGCCGTGTGATAACAGACCACCTCCCATCCCTCCCGGTCGTGCTCGCGCAGCAGCGGCAGGATGAAATGGGCGCAGGCGTGTCCGCAGAAGTCGGAGGACACATACCCCACGCGCAGCCGGCGGCCCGGTTCCCGGTTGTTCGCGTGGTGTTTCCGCGGGTCGGACAAGGGGCGGGCGTGCTGATCGTTCCAATGGGTGTGCGCGCGGGCGATGACCTCCGGCGGCACCCAGGGCGAGTAATGAAGGGCAAGCAGCAGATTGGAATGGAGCAGCGCCAGATCGGGATGCCGTTTCCGTCCTTCCTGGAGAATGGTGATCGCCTCGGTGACGAAACCCTGTTCCTTCAGAGCCTCCGACAGGTTGACGTAGGGATGCGGCAGGTTCGGGCACAGCCGGACCGCCATGCGGTAGTGCTCGACCGCGAGGGCGAGCGCCCCGCTCGTCCGCAGGGCATCGGCCAGGTTGCTGTGCGCTTCCCCCATGTCCGGGCGCAGGCGGAGCGCGCGTTCGTAAGCGGTGCGGGCGGCCAGCCGATCATTCGCCGCGTTGGCGATGTTGCCGGCGTTGAACCAGGCATCCGGGTTGCCGGGATGCAGGGCTATGGCGGCACGCACCGCCGCCAGCGCTTCATCCGTGCGGCCCTGCCCGGCCAGGGCGCTGGCGAGATTGTTGCGGATCGTCGCATCGCCGGGCAACGCCGCCACCGCTCGCCGATAGCAGTCCGTCGCCTCGTCAAAGCGTCCGGCCGCGCGCAGCAGGATGGCAAGGTTGTTGTTCGCATGGGGATGGTCCGCCTGCCGGCGCAGGATGGCCCGATAACCAGCCTCCGCGGCGTCGGTCCGGCCGGCCTCGTGATGGGCCAGAGCGGCGGCGAAGTCATCGGCGAGGCTCATCGGTGCAGGCCCGCCTCATCCAGGATGGCCAGCAGCCGGTCTGCGGCCCGCTCCCAGGTGAAGTTCCCCAGCAAATGCGCGCTTGCCGAGGGCAGCCGGTCGCCGCCGCGGATGATCCCGGCGAGAATGGCGGCGGCGGCGTCCTCGTCCGGGTTCCACCAGTCGAGCCCATGGAAGGGCGGGTAGAATCCCTCTTCTCCCGGAAGCAGGGCCGGCCCGACCGTGGAGGGAATCGTCCGGGCGGTACGATCGTCGAGATAGTCGAGATAGGAGGAATGGCGCGGCGCGATCAGCCCCAGCCCCATGACGCCCGCCGTCGACATCGGCAAATCCCACCCCTCCCCGTGCGACAGACTCCAGTAGTGGGTCGCGGCCCGGTAGAGGCCGCTCATCTCGGCGTCGTCCAGCCTGCGGTCGATCAGGACAACCGGCGCGGCTTCGGCCAACCGCTTGCCGACGGTGCGTTCCGCCAGCCGGACTAGGGTGGCCAGATCCGGCATCATCCCCTGGTCTCCCCCCTTTCCCAGCTTGAGGATCAGCACCGCGTCGTCGTCGTGCCGGGTGGCCCGCAGCCAGACGCGGAGCAGCCCGTCGATGTTCTTGCGGGGTATGAAATCGGAGATGTTGAGAAAGCGGTGCCGGAAATCGGACACCCGCCGGCCTTTCGGATCGACAAGCGCCGGCGGCACGCACTGCCCGGCATCGACCGGATCGACGCCGAGGGGGCAGACCCGCAACCGGGCCTCGGGAAAGCCCTGCGCCATCCAGGCGAGGCGGGAAGACTCCGTCGGCACGACGACCAGATCGCTGAATTCGCTTTGGCGGCGCCACGCCACGGGAATGCGAGGCCCCTCGAACATCGTGAAGGTGACCGTCGCAAGGCCGGGCACCCGCTCCACCGCCAGGGGAATCAGGCAGTTCACCACGGCGCGCGCGGGAACCGGCCCGTCCAGCGGCTCGTTCGGCCAGGATTCGGGGCCGAAGACTCCAATCGCCTGCAAGGGCACACGCCGCGCCCGCAGGGACCGGATCAGGCGCTGGCAGAATTGGCCGTAGCCGGTGGCGTTCCCGAACACCCCCCGGACGACCAGACCGTCTGGCTCGCCTCCGGCCAGCGCCGCGGCCGCGCCATAGCGCTCACGGCGCGCCAGCCCTCTCGCCGCTTCCGGGTGGTTCGGATTGATCCGCAGCGCGCGCCGGAACGACACGGCGGCCTCGTCCGGACGGCCCAGCCGAAGAAGCACCTCCCCGAGTTGCGCGTGGGGGAGCAGGCCGCCGGGATCCTCGGCCGCCGCATCGCGCATCGCCCGGACCGCACCCGGGTAATCGCCGCTCAGGAAACGGAGCAGGCCCAGGTTGTAGCGCTCCGACCCCGAGGCCGGGCTGAGGAAGACCGCTCGCCGTACGGACTGCAACGCACGCTCCAAGTCTCCCGTTTCCTGCCACACGGTTCCCAGGCGGCTGTGGGGGATGGCGGAGGCCGGGTCGAGCACGGCCAGCCGGCGAAGCGCCCGTTCCGCCGCCGCCCAGTTGCGGCGGCGCAAACGCACGACGGCCAGATTGGTCAGCGCGGACAGGTCGCCGGGCGTCGTCCGCACCGCCGCCGACAGCGCGTCCTCGGCGGCATCGGCATCGCCGGACGACGCGAGAGCGACGCCCAGCAGGTTCAGCGCCCTTCCGTTTCCCGCGTCCTGTTGCAGGATCGCCCGGCAGGCCGTGATCGCGTCGGCCAGCCGACCGGCGTTGTAATGCCGCGTGGCGTCGTCGATGCTAATACTCAACGGAATTCATCCTCACGGCTCCTGTCCGCCGTTCCGCGCGTGCCCATTCCTGCAGGGCCGCCCGCAGTTCGGCGGCCACGCCACCCCAGTCGCCCGCCGTCTTTTGCCGGAACAGCCGCATCGTCGGGTACCAGGGGCTTTCCGCAAGGTCCAGCATCCAACGCCATTCGCTTTCATGCCGCAGCAGGGTCCAGACGGGCACGCCCAACGCGCCGGCGAGATGGGCCACCGCCGTGTCCACCGCGATGACGAGGTCGAGCGTCGTCACGAGCGCGGCGGTGTCGGCGAAATCCTTCAGCGAATCCGCTGGATCGACGAGGCCGGCGGGAAGCTGGTCCCGCAACCGGTCCAGATCCTTGCGGGCTGGCCCCGTCTGAAGCGGAACGATGGTCACGCCGTCGACCGCGAACAGGGGCAGCAAAGTCTCCAGCGCCACCGACCGCTTGCGGTCGACCGGCTGGTCCGGGTTCCCTGCCCAGACCAGCCCGACCAAGCACCCGCCAGGGCGCCCGCCCGCCGGAGCCAGCCGGCGACGCCACGCCCCGGCATCCGTGGGATCGGCGGCAAGATACGGCACAGTCGCCGGGATCGGCGGCGCCGTGGTGCTGAGGAGATGGGGCAGGCTCAGCAGCGATGCGTGGGCGTCGTGCGGCGGTGGCGGGTCGGAGTCCGCAACGGCCTGTTCCACCCCCGGCACTGTGGCGAGCAGGCGGACCAGCGGTTCCCGGCACCGCAGGACGACCCGCGCACCGCGTCGGGCAAGCAAGGGCGCAAAGCGGGCGAACTGGATGCTGTCTCCGTAACCCTGCTCGTCGTGCAGCAGGATGGTCCGCCCCGCCGGATCGGCGCCGTCCCAGGCCGGCGACAACAGGCCATGGGAAGCCGGTGGAGGATCCTGCAGCCGGGTGCGCCATTCGTACGCGGCGAAGCCCGATGCGATCTCGCCCCGCGTCAGCAGGCAGGTTGCGAGCAGGGTATGAGCCGCGGCGTGGTCCGGTCGGGCGTCGATGATCCGCCGGCACTCCGCCTCCGCCTCATCCAACCGGTGCAGATCCCGCTTCAGAATCGCCAGATTCAACCGGGCGTCGAGATAAGCAGGATCGAGGGTCAGCGCGCACGACAGGGCACGGACCGCCGCGGCGCCGCGATTGGCCTGGAGCGACAGGACGGCGCCCAGATTGCCATAGGCGCCGGGCTGGTCCGGCGCGAGCGCCAGCGTCCTGCGTCCCGCGGCTTCCGCTTCGGCGTGCCGGCCTTGGTTCTTGAGGGCCACGGCGAGGTTGCCGTGGACCGCGTGGTCCTGCGGGTCGCGGCGGAGCAGGTCCCGCAACACCCCTTCCGCCTCCGCGTGGCGACGAAGCGTGAGCAGACTGTGCGCGAGCTTGAAGCGGTGGTAAACGCCCCAAGGATCGAGCGCCGCGCAGCCACGTAGGAGCCGGATCGTCTCAGCCACCAAGCCGCGGTCGAGCCGAAGCTCCGCCAGCGCGTGCATGGCGTCGATGCAGGCCGGATCGAGCGTTATCGCGCGGCTGTAGGCGGACTCCGCCCGGTCCCTCTCTCCGGCCGCTTCCAG
>JAEZPL010000683.1 GCA_023413605.1 Pseudomonadota bacterium | reverse complement strand
CCGTCACCGTGTTGGCGACCACGACGAAGCGCGGGGCCATCTTCCCGGCCTGATCCAGCAGGGCGAAATACTTCTGGTGCGTGCGCATGGAGGTGATGAGGACCTCCGACGGCACGTCCATGAACTTTTCGTCGATGGTGCCGACCAGGGCGACCGGCCATTCGACGAGGCCGGCGACCTCCTCCAGCAGCCCGTCGTCGGGGGAGAGGGTCAGCCCCTCCGTCGCGGCCAGCGCCTCGGCGTCGGCCTTGATCTTGGCCTTGCGCTCCGCGCGGTCGAGCACGACGTGGGCGGCGCGCAGCTTGGCCTTGTAGTCGGCGAAGTCGGTGACCGTGAAGGCGTCCGGCGACAGGAAGCGGTGGCCGCGGGTGCTGTTGCCGAAGGCCAGCTTGCCCTGCGTCCCGCCCAGGTCGAAGGAGCCATCCAGCACCGCGCCGCCGAACAGCGCGATGATCGAGTGCAGCGGGCGTACCCAGCGCACCGTGCCGGAGCCCCAGCGCATCGACTTCGGCAAGGGGAAGTCGCCCATGACCGCCGGGATGATTTCCGCCAGCACCTCGGCCGTCGCGCGGCCCTTCTTCTCCGTGACGGCGAAGTAGAAGACGCCCTTGCCCCCCGTGGAGGAAAGATCGCGCTGCTCGCACTGGTCGAGGCTGGTCAGGCCGGCGGACTTCAGGAAGCCGGCGACCGCCTGCTCCGGTGAGCCGACGCGCGGCCCCTTCTTCTCCTCGCGGACATCGGCGGTGCGCTCGGGCAGGCCGTCGATCACCAGCGCGAGGCGGCGGGGGGTGGCATGGGCCTCGGCCTTCGCGAAGGTCAGGCCGTTGGCGGCCAGCCTGTCGGAGACGAGGCGCTTGAGGTCGTCCGCCGCGCGCGCCTGCATGCGGGCCGGGATTTCCTCGGAAAAGAACTCGATCAGAAGTTCGGGCATGGTCTTACTTGGCCCCCCCGGCGGTCCAGGCCTCGCAGCAGGCCTTCGCCAGCGCGCGCACGCGGCCGATGTAGGCGGCGCGCTCCACGACGCTGATGACGCCGCGCGCGTCCAGCAGGTTGAAGAGGTGCGACGCCTTGATGCACTGGTCGTAGGCCGGCAGCGCGACGCCCTTGGCGATCAGCGCCTGGCATTCGGCCTCGGCGTCCTTGAAATGCTGGAGCAGCATGTCGGTGTTGGCGTATTCGAAATTGTGCGCCGAATACTCGATCTCGGCGCGCTTGAACACGTCGCCGTACTTCACGCCCTGCCCGTTGAAGTCCAGGTCGTAGACGTTCTCCACACCCTGCACATACATGGCCAGCCGTTCCAGGCCGTAGGTCAGTTCCACCGCCACCGGGTCGCATTCGATGCCGCCGACCTGCTGGAAGTAGGTGTACTGCGTGACCTCCATGCCGTCGCACCACACCTCCCAGCCCAGGCCCCAGGCGCCGAGAGTCGGGCTCTCCCAGTCGTCCTCGACGAAGCGGATGTCGTGGAGCGACGGGTCGATCCCCAGCACCTTCAGGCTTTGCAGGTACAGGTCCTGCGCGTTGGCCGGCGACGGCTTCAGGATCACCTGATACTGGTAATAGTGCTGAAGCCGGTTCGGGTTCTCGCCGTAGCGGCCGTCCTTCGGCCGGCGGGAGGGCTGCACATAGGCCGCCTTCCAGGGCTGGGGACCGAGCGCCCGCAGCGTCGTCGCCGGATGGAAGGTGCCGGCACCCACCTCCATGTCGTAGGGCTGCAGGATGACGCAGCCCTGCTCCGACCAGAACTGGTGGAGCTTGAGGATCAGGGCCTGAAAGGACAGGCCGCGGCTGTCTTGGGAAGACCCGCTCTGGGTGGCCATCGGCGGTCACTTATGATTGGTGTTGAAAAACGCGCCGCACGATACGCGGCGGTATCCCCGGAATCAAGCGCCCGCCCGACCTTTTCCGGCCGGCTACCGCCCGTAGGGGCAGCCCGGCCGGCCGCAGGACACGGCGGAGCGCGGCGCGACGTAGGCCCCGCATTCCGGACACTTCTCCATATCCTCCGCCGAGGACTGCGGCGCGCGCTGGTTGACGTTGCCGCCCGCGGCGCCATGGCCGCCCCCGTGGCCGCCCCCGTGGCCGGTGCGGCGCTGGTCGCGCTCGCGCACGCGTTCACGCCCGACCGCGCCGACGCGGTTGTACCAGCGCCAGCCGAACCACACCGCGCCGATCACCAGCGCCAGGAACAGAAGCTTTGAGAGACTGAACATGGCGCCAGGATTAGGGGGTGCGGGGCCGTGCGGTCAAGGGTGCCCTTCGGTCAACCCAACGCAATCTTGAGTGCAAGCGGCACCAGCGCCACCGCGAAGCCGCGCCTCAGCGCCGCCGCCGGCACGCGTCGTGCGGAAGACGCCCCAGGCGACGTTGCCCAGCCGGTGGTGCGACAGCACGGAGGAGATGGAGGTCGCCGCCACCACGGCCATGGAGGTGGCCAGCGCGGTCAGCGGCGCGTCGGAAGCCGGCACGCCCAACCAGGGAAGCACAAGCGTCAGCAGGGGCACCGCGACCAGCGCCGTGCCCACCCCCAGCATGCCCAGCAATAGGCCGCCGGTCGCACCACCGGCCAAAAAGATGAGGGCGCTGAGCATAAAGAATCCTTGTTCTCCGCTGCGGACCCGGCACTTTATGGGAGAAAGACGCGCACGAGGAGACGCAATTACATGGATGCCAGCGCCTACCCGGTCATCGTCCGCCCCCTGGCGCCCGAGCAGGGCGTCGGCTACGTGGCCGAGGTGCCCGACCTGCCGGGCTGCACCGCCGGCGGCCCCACCCTGGCCGAGGCGACCACCGCCGCGCGCGAAGCGATCGTCGCCTGGATCGAGCAGGCGCACCGCACCGGCCAGCCCGTGCCGCCGCCGTCGGAACGG
>JAEZPL010000064.1 GCA_023413605.1 Pseudomonadota bacterium | reverse complement strand
GGCAGGCGGAGGGGCAGGTCAACAAGCTGAAGCTCATTAAGCGCCAGATGTACGGACGCGCCAGCTTCGATCTGCTGCGCCGTCGCGTCCTCCTCGCAGCCTGATCCACGCAAAGTGCGGGAGAACCACCGAACCGGGGCAAGATCAGTGAAGCAGCGGACGGACAAGCGGCCAAGCCGTGACACGCCACACCTCACGGTGTCATACGGACGGCGCCTGAAGGCGTCGTCCGTATCCCCCTCTCAATCAATGCGAACGCATTGATCTGCCGGGTTTGACGGTCGGCGGGCACTGGAAGTGTTCATCCGCCGACCGTATCATACGGTGCGCTCTCCACTCATCGCGGCGGCAGCCAGGACCTGAGCGTCGCTGGCCACGGCCCGACCAGCCTCCCGGCGCTCGCTGTAGCGGTCGGTCAGGTAGTCGCTGCGGTCGCGCACCAGCAGGGTGAACTTCACCAACTCCTCCATCACGTCCACCACGCGGGCGTAGTAGGGCGAGGGCGTCATCCGGCCGGCCTCGGCGAACTCCTGAAACGCCTTGGCCACCGACGACTGGTTCGGGATGGTCACCATCCGCATCCAACGCCCCAGCACCCGCATGGCGTTGACCGCGTTGAACGACTGCGACCCGCCAGACACCTGCATCACCGCCAGTGTGCGTCCCTGTGTTGGCCGGACGCCACCGCTCTCCAGTGGCAGCCAGTCGATCTGACACTTCAGAATGCCGGTGATGGTGCCGTGCCGCTCCGGGCTGACCCAGACCTGCCCCTCCGACCATTGCGACAGCGCGCGCAGTTCGGCCACTTTGGGGTGGTCAGCCGGCACGCTGTCCGGCAGCGGCAGGTCGCGGGGATCGAAGATGCGCGTCTCCGCCCCCATGCGCTGGAGCAGCCGCGCGGCCTCCTCGGTGAGGAAGCGGCTGTAGGACCGCTCGCGCAGGGAGCCGTAGAGCAACAGGATGCGTGGCGGGTGGGTGGACACATGCCCAGGCGTCAGCTTGCCGAGGTCCGGCGCCTCGAAATAGGGCTCGTCCAGGCTCGGGAAGCCCGCGCCGTTCTCGTTACCGTGCTCAGACATGCCGACAGTCTCCGATGATGGTTCCATAGCGGAGCCGGGCCATCAGGCGCCGGCCCGCCCCTCGTACCAGGGCTTCGTCGCCTTGACGATCTTCACCACCGACAGCATCACCGGCACCTCGACCAGCACGCCGACGACGGTGGCGAGCGCCGCCCCGGAACCCAGGCCGAACAGGCTGATGGCCGCCGCCACCGCCAGCTCGAAGAAGTTCGAGGCGCCGATCAGCGCCGCCGGTGCCGCCACGCACCACGCCACGCCGAACCGGCGCGACAGCCAGTAGGCCAGCCCGGCGTTGAGGTAGACCTGGATCAGGATCGGCACCGCCAGCAGCAGGATGACCAGCGGCTGCGCCAGGATCTGCTCGCCCTGGAAGCCGAACAGCAGCACCAGCGTGGTCAGCAGCGCCACCAGCGACACCGGCTGCAGCACCGACAGCGCGCGGGCCAAGGCCGGCTCTCCGCCCGACGCCAGCAGCGCGCGGCGCCAGAACTGGGCCGCGACCACCGGCAGCACGATGTAGAGCGCCACCGACAGCAGCAGCGTCCCCCAGGGCACGGTGATCGACGAGACGCCAAGCAGCAGCCCGACCAGCGGCGCGAAGGCGAAGACCATGATCAGGTCGTTCAGCGCCACCTGGCTCAGGGTGTAATGCGGCTCGCCTTCGCACAGGTTCGACCAGACGAACACCATCGCCGTGCAGGGGGCCGCCGCCAGCAGGATCAGCCCGCCGATGTAGGAGGGAATCTGCTCCGCCGGCAGCAGCGGCGCGAACAGGTGGCCGATGAACATGGAGCCGAGCAGCGCCATCGAGAAGGGCTTGACCGCCCAGTTGATGAACAGCGTCACGCCGACGCCGCGCCAGTGCTCCTTGACCCGGCCCAACGCGCCGAGGTCGATCTTCAGCAGCATCGGCACGATCATCAGCCAGATCAGCACCGCGACCGGCAGGTTGACCTGGGCCAGCTCGGCGGCGGCGATGGCCTGGAACAGCCCGGGCGCCAGATGGCCGAAGGCGATGCCCGCGACGATGCACAGCGCCACCCAGACGCTGAGGTAGCGCTCGAAGAGGCCCATGGCGGGGCGTTCCGGCGAGGCGGTGTGGATGTCAGCCGTCATGTTGGTGGTCCAGTCAGGAGGCGGGGACGACGCGCTGTGGAGCGGGGAGGAGATCAAGGACCGCTTCCGACGGCCGGCACAGGCGCACGCCGAGCGGCGTCACCACGATCGGCCGGTTGATCAGGATCGGGTGCGCCATCATGGCGTCCAGCAGCGCCGCGTCCGGCAGCGCGGGATCATCGCGACCGAGTTCGGCGCAGGGGGTGCCCGTCTGCCGGAGCACGGCCCGCACCGGAATTCCCATGCGGCGGATCAGCGCCGCCAGTTCGTCCCGGCTCGGCGGCGTCTTCAGGTGCTCGGTCACCGTCGGCTCGACGCCGCTGTTGCGGATCAGCCCCAACGTATTGCGCGACGTTCCGCAGTCAGGGTTGTGATGGATGGTTACCGCGCTCCCGCACACCAGCTCCTCGGCCGGTCGCGCGAGGTCGGTGCGCAGGCGGACGGCGCTGCCCCGGCACAGGCCGGCGAACCGCGCGCTGGACTGGATGGCCGGCGGAGCGGACATCCGTTCCACCCGCTGGAAGCCGAGACGTTCGAAGAAGCCGGCGGCGCCGATGGTGAGCAGCCACAGCCGCTCAACCCCCAGCGTGACCGCCTGTGCGCGCACGGCGGCCACCACGACGCGGCCACCGCCGGCGCCGCGCCGCTCGGCCGGCACGATTACGGAACGCAGCAGGGCATCGGCGCCATGGACCTCCAGCCCGCCATAACCGAGCGTACCCTGGTCATCCGCGACGCGCCAGAAGCGCCGGCCGGGCTCGTCGAGATCGTCGGTCGGCAAGCCGCTGGCCCCCAGCAGGCGGGCGAGCGCTGGGCGCTCCGCGTCGGCCAGCGGGGTGACGCTCCTGGTCATGCGTCGTTCCCCGCGGCCATGTCGTCGAGCGTGCGCTTCAGGGCCAGCTGGTCGAGCGAGGCGAAGGGCAGGCTGGCGAAGGCCTGGATGCGGCGCTGGATCTGTCCGAACACCGTGGCGGTGAAGGCGGCCTTCTCGGCGTCCGAGCCCTGGGCGCTCGACGGGTCCGGGAAGCCCCAGTGCGCCGTCATCGGCTGGCCCGGCCACACCGGGCAGACCTCGCCGGCGGCGCTGTCGCAGACGGTGAAGATGAAGTCCATGTGCGGCGCCCCGGGCTGGGCGAACTCGTCCCAACTCTTGGAGCGCAGCGTGGCGGTCGGAAAGTCGAGGCGCTCCAGCAGGTCGCGGACGTGCGGGTTGAGGCGCCCGGTGGGCTGGCTGCCGGCGCTGTAGGCGCGGAAACGGCCGCGGCCCTCGCGGTTGAGCAGGCATTCGGCCATGACGCTGCGGGCGCTGTTGTGGGTGCACAGGAACAGGACGTTATAGACGCGGTCGGTCATCGCGGGATCGCCTTTTCCAGGTCGCGGGATGCGGCGGGTCGGGTCAGGTGTCGGGGCCGCAGCCCGCCGGGCCGCAGGCTTCCGCCTGGAGGAGGTCGGTGGAGCACAGCTCGGGACGGCCCTGGCAGCAGTCCTCCATCAGGAAGGCGATCAGCTGCCGGGTGCCCTCGTAGTCGCAGGCGTAAAAGATTTGCCGCTGGACCCGCCAGGAGCGCAGCAGCCCGGCGCGCTCCAGCGTCGCCAGATGGTGCGACAGGGTCGAGCCGGGCACACTGACCTGCTGGGCGACGTCCCCGGCGGTCAGCCCGTTCGGTCCGGCCTGGATGAGCAGGCGGAACACGGCCAGGCGGGTGTCCTGAGCGAGGGCGGCAAAGGCCTCGATGGCGTTCTTCGTTTCCATATTTCGACGATAGTCGAAGCATTGATATGAGGCAAGTGGTTTACTTTTCCGTGCATCACCCCTCGCTCTCTGGCCGATCCGCTCAATGTGGCGGTTGTGGATTTCCGATACCCGTGGCCATCTCCTCCAGCAGCATGAAGACGGAGAACGGCGCCACCACGGCCAACGCCTAGATCGCTTCGCCGATGATCAGCACGCCCGCCCTGACCATGTTGGCCAACACCCAGCCGGGTTAGCTTCAACGTGTTTGAGACCGTCGCAAACCTGGGGGCCTTCACGCCGCCCGCCGGAACGGTCGACGGGCGAATGGCTCGGCGGCGGTGTGCTCCGAGACGAGCGTGCCGTTCATCACCGCGGTGCGCACCTTCAGCATCCGGTGGGCGCCCCGCGGAGACCAACGCATCTGCTGGTTGGCGCCCATGCGCCGGTGCAACAGGCGCTGGACCGTGCTTTCGGTCGTCGCTGTGGAGATGGGCTCGCCCCGGTGCCGGGCGGCGGCGTAGTCGATGATCAGGTCAGCCTGTCCGGCAACGTAGGTTTCCAGAGCGCGCAGCAGTGTGGCCACCTTCCGAGCCTGCCGGTTGCCGGCGGCTTCCAAAAGGGTGTCGAGTTCGGCCAGGGTGTCGCCGACCAGAGCCAGCGCTCGCTCGGTCTGGCCGTGCCAGAGCCGCCAACGGATGCGGGATACAGTGTCGGCCAGCGGTCCTGTGCGTTCCGCGGCGGCCGGCACCGCCGTGGCCCAGCCCTTGACCGCTTGCGCCACGTGCTGAACCCGCATGGACAGATGAAACCAGTCCAAAACGTTACGGATCGGGCCGACGCTGGCCGCCCCCGCCAAGGACCGGGGGCCTTCCGCGCCGTCGCCGAGGATGGTGACCGGCGTGGTAGTGGTCGCCCCCAGACGGCGCAAGACGTGAGAAAGCTGCTTCGCCTGGCGGTCGGCCTCGGCCGGCATGCTGCCGAAGACCACCTCCTGACCC
This sequence comes from Pseudomonadota bacterium, assembly GCA_023413605.1. Lineage (GTDB taxonomy): Bacteria > Pseudomonadota > Alphaproteobacteria > Azospirillales > Azospirillaceae > Azospirillum. The sequence goes on along the minus strand of JAEZPL010000064.1, from coordinate 2,408 downwards.
CCGTCGTTGGCCGCCCGCGCGATCATCACCTCGAACGAGCGCATCTGGTAGGTCCGCACCGATTTCACGTGCCCCGCGTCGATGGCCAGCGTAATCGCCTTCGCCGGAGCCGGCGCTCCTTCGTCTGGCGGGACCAGCGCCGCCCGTTCGAGCCGAGCTCCAACCTGGAGTGTGCGCCGGTGGACCGTTTCCACATCGGGAGCCATATCCAAAGGCAGCAGCTCGGCCAGCAACGCCCGCGCCCGCCGGTAGGGCAGCGCGCTGCCCATGCCGGCCAGGACACGTTCGTACTCGGGGGTGCAGCGGTCGGGCATGATCTCGGCGACCGGGGTTAGGCTGCGCCGGCAGGCCACGCCGCAGCGGCAGGGGCCGAAGCGGGGTGCGCGCACCTCCACCGTGCCGAACAGCGACACCAATTGGCGGGAGCGGTGGTCCTTGCGCGGGCGCGACGCTCCGCAGTGGCCGCACCGACGCCGAAGGCGACAATGCGCGTCGGCCTGAGCCGTGACCAGGACGCGCTGCAAGCCGGCCAGGGTCGCCTTGCCCTCGCTTAGACTCAGCCCGAGCGTTGCCGCTTGACCGGCCCCGGTGCGCTCACCCTCGGAGATCACGTGCTGCGTCATCGCGCCGCCCTCGCCCGTCACCTCCACCATGACCCGCCACTTCATTGCGCCCCCGGTTCGCCGCCTTCCCATCGCCCTTTACCATCCTCCCCCCAGGTTCGAGACGGTTTCGTTTGACGATACTCCAGCGTGCTCGGTTGCATGGCCCACCCGCGGCCGGAATTCGCGTTGACGAACGCGCTGGCGTTCCTGCCGCAGGTGGCCTTCGTTCCGCTGACCCGGCGGGCAATCAACGGAAAGGGGGACCCTTAACTTAGGATAAGGCCTCACCGCAGCGGAGACGCAGAATCTCCCGATCTTATGCCCTTATTCGCCGAAGAGATCCGGGAGGCCCCCATGATCAAGCACATCCTCGTTCCGGTCGGCGGCCTTCCCACGGACCCGGCGTTGCTGGAGGACGTCTTCACGTTGGCGCGCCCGTTCTCCGCGCATGTCGAGGTCCTGCACATCCGGCGCGATCCGCGCAACGACCTGCCCCTGTACGGGGAAGGCTTTTCCGCCGAGATCCTCCAGGAGGTCATCGACGAAGCCGAGCGCAACGCGCGGACGACCGCGGAGACGGCCCGCCGGATGTTCGACGAAGCGGTGGCCGGCGCCTCCATCGCCGTGGCGGACAGGCCTTCGGCGGACGGGTCCGTCGAGGGAACCGGCGTCACGGCCTGCTGGCGCGAGGCGACCGGCCCGACCGCCCGGACCCTGGCGGCGCGGGGGCGCTTCGCCGACCTGACCGTGCTGGCCCACCCGGCTGGTGAATCGCTGGATTTGGCCCTGGACCTGGAGATCGCGCAGGGCGCCCTGTTCGAGTCGGGCCGTCCCTTGCTGCTGGCCGACGGTGCCATGGAGCGGCTGGACACCGTCGCCATCGCCTGGAACGGCAGCCTGTCCTCGGTGCGCGCCGTGACCGGCGCCATGGGCTTCATCACCCGGGCGCGCTCGGTTTCCATCCTGGTCGCGGATGAAGGCCCCATGGACGCCGTGGTCGGCGTGCTGGGCGGACGGGCGCGGCCGCAGCCGGAACGGCTGGTCGACCATCTCGCCTGGCATGGCGTCCAGGCCATCATCCGCCACGTCGGTCGGGAGGGCGGGCCGGCCGGCGCCGCCCTGGCCGAGGCGACGCGCGAGCTGAACGCCGGGTTGCTGGTCATGGGCGCCTACGGGCACAGCCGGATGCGGGAGGTCGTGATGGGTGGCGCCACACGGCACATGCTGACGCACCCCACCGGCTGCGCGGTACTGCTGGCCCACTGACCGGCCGGACCGGGTGCAACGATGACGCCCAGCGACGATCCCCGCTGTTCCGCCACCCCGACGGGTTCGGTGGTGGCGGTGCGCAGCTCCGTCCTCGACATCGCCTTTCCCGCGGAGGGTCTTCCGTCGCTCCATGAAGCCGTCGAAATTCTCTGGGACCGGCCGGAGCGGCTGGTCGCCGAGGTGCAACTGCACCGCGACGACCGGACCGTGCGCGCCATCGCGCTGCAGGGCACCTCCGGCCTTGCGCGCGGCACGCCCGCGCGGCGGCTGGGGGAGCCGCTGACGGCACCGGTGGGCGACGCCGTGCTCGGCCGCCTGCTCGACGTCATGGGGACAACGCGCGACGGCGGGCCGCCGTTGCCCGCCGACGTACCGCGGCGGTCGATCCACCGCAGGCCACCCTCGCTTTCCGACCACAACCCGACGCGGGAGCCCTTTGAGACCGGCATCAAGGTGATCGACCTGCTGGCCCCGCTGGCGCGCGGCGGCAAGGCGGCGATGTTCGGCGGGGCGGGCGTCGGCAAGACCGTGCTG
>JAEZPL010000675.1 GCA_023413605.1 Pseudomonadota bacterium | reverse complement strand
GGTCAACCGCGTCTACCACCTCGACCGCGGCTACGAACGGCTGGAAGAGAAGCTGGCGGCCTGCGGCGCGGACATCGAACGCATCCGGGCGGAAGACGACTGACGCCCGCAACCGTCGCCGCTGCATCAAGGGAAGCCCATGACCGCCACGCCGATTCGTCTGCGCGCCCAGGACGAGGAAGACCTGAAAGTCGTCTCCGCATGCCTCCAGGACGCCATCGTGCCCATCGGCGACATGTGCTTCCTGCCGGACGAGGCGCGGTTCGTTCTGGTGGCCAACCGCTTCAAGTGGGAAACCGCCGACCAGCCGCGCCCCGGCCCGACGGCCGATGACGACGATCTCATCCCCTACGAGCGCACCCATTGCGGCGTGCGGATCGAGGGGGTGACGGGCGTGAAGCTCAAGGACATCGACCTGAAGGACCGCACGCAAATCCTGGAGTTGCTGTCCTTCGAGGCGGTGGAGGGCGGCGTGGTGCTGAACTTCGCCGGCGGCGGCTGCATCCGGCTGGACGGCCCCAAATGGACTTGCTTCGTGGAAGACCTGGGCGAACCCTGGCCGACCGTCTGCAAGCCCTGCCATCCACTGGAAGAGTAAGGGCATCGAAAACCCTTTCCCTCTGGGGAGAGGGAGAAAACGAAATCCGGGAGAATCCGCCATGAAGGCGCGCGTTAAGTGGGTTGACGGCAGGATGTTCGTCGGCGAGTCCGGGAGCGGGCATGCCGTCGTGATGGACGGCGCGCCGGAGGCGGGCGGCCGCAACCTCGGCATCCGGCCGATGGAAATGCTGCTGATCGGCATGGGCGGCTGCACCGGCTTCGACGTGGTGATGATCCTGGAAAAGGGCCGGCAGGCCATCACGGATTGCGTCGCGGAGATCGAGGCGGAGCGTGCCGGGACCGATCCGAAGGTCTTTACGAAAATCCATGTCCACTTCGTCGTGACCGGCCGCGACTTGGACCCGGCGAAGGTGGAACGCGCCATCGCCCTGTCGGCGGAGAAGTACTGCTCCGCGTCGATCATGCTGGGCGCCACGGCCACCATCACCCACGATTTCGAAATCGTCGAGGCGCCGTAAGCGGAACCGGCGGGCCGGCCGCGGGTTTGGACAGCGAACGCTGCCCCATTCCGTGGAGTGGATCGCCCATGGCCCGCCGTAAACCTGTCGTTGTCGTCACCGGAGCCTCGGCCGGAGTTGGCCGGGCGACCGCGCTTGCCTTCGCCCATGCCTGGGGGGCCTCGGTCGGGCTGATCGCCCGCTCGCGCGAATCGCTTGAGGACGTCCAGGTGGAGGTCGAACGGCTTGGGGGCGAGGCGATGGTGCTCCCGGTTGACGTGGCCGACGCGGATGCCGTGTTCGCAGCCGCGGACGCGGTGGAGCGGGCGCTGGGTCCCATCGACGCGTGGGTCAACAACGCCATGGTGACGGTCTTCGGTCCTGTCCGCGATCTGGCTCCGGAGGAGCTTCGGCGGGTAACCGAGGTCACCTATCTCGGGTCTGCCTATGGCACCATGGCGGCGCTGCACCACATGCTGCCGCGCGACCGCGGGGTGATCCTTCAGGTCGGGTCGGCGCTGGCCTACCGCTCCATTCCCTTGCAGGCGGCCTATTGCGGGGCCAAGAGCGCCATCCGAGGCTTCATCGACAGCCTGCGCGCGGAACTGATCCACGATGGCAGCAATGTGCAGTTGACCATGGTCCAGTTGCCCGCGGTGAACACGCCGCAGTTCGACTGGGCGCGCAGCCACATGCCCCGCCGGGCGCGGCCGGTCGGCACCATCTACAATCCGGAAGACATCGGCCTCGCCATCGTATCCGCCGCCGAAAGCCCGAGGCGGGAGCACTGGCTCGGCTACTCGACGGCCGAAGCCATCCTGGGCACGCATGCGCTGCCGGCCTTCGCCGACCACCGCGTCGCATCCATGGCCTTCGAAGGGCAGGAAACCGGCGAGCCGGAGCCGCCCGGCCGGCCGGACAACCTGTTCCAGCCGGTCCGCGGCCTGCACCGCACGCACGGCCGCTTCCTGGGGCAGGAGCGGCCTTTGGCGCTGTCCACCACGGGACGCGCGGCGCGCGGTTTCGCCTTCCTGGCCGGGCTTGCGGTGGTGGGCGGGCTTGGCTACGCCGCGCGGGCCGCGCTGGACCGGGAAGACGCCTGACGGGCGCGGGATTACGGCGTGACGAGCTTCAGCCCGACGATGCCCGCCATGATCAGGGCGATGCAGCCGAGCCGGATGATGTCGCTCGACTCACCATAGAGCCAGATGCCGAGGATCACCGTGCCGACGGTGCCGATGCCGGTCCACACGGCGTAGGCCGTGCCGAGCGGCAGGGTCTTCAGCGCCAGCCCCAGCAGGCCGAGGCTCGCGATCATCGACGCGATGGTGAGGATGGTGGGAACGGGACGGGTGAAGCCGTCCGTCTGCTTCAGGCCGATGGCCCAACCGACTTCGAACAGGCCGGCAACGAACAGGATGACCCAGGCCATGGGGCGACCTCCGATGGATTGGAGGCAGGGTCGTCCCCGCCGAATTCCCCATGCCGGTGCGCGGCATGCCAGGGTGAGGTCGTCCTCACGGGAGGGCGCCCTGGATATGGGAAATGCGGTGACCCGGTCAACCCTCGTTCCAGTGATACGGCCGGCGCATGAAGGCTTCCATGATCGGCCGGCCGCATCACCCTTTCGCACATGGCTGCGCCATGTGCTGCCGGGTTTGAACCGAAGGCGTTTGATGGAAGCCATCAAGCGCCTTCGGTATGATAGCCGCTATCCACCTCGCCCAACACGGCGACCTCGCGGAGCGGGCAACTGCGGTCGTGCAGCGGCAAGGCGTCCTGGGCCGATGGATCGCCGGAGGACCGATGGGCGGGGGACGGACCGGCCCCGAACGGCTCGGAGGCGGGAACCAGGGCCAGGGCGGCGGCGGAGCGGGCGGCGGATCGACGGGGCATGGCGGAAACCGGCGAAAAGGGGTGGGCTCGCGGAAAGCCTACGCAAGCGCCCGGCCGGGCGCTGTGGTCCGGTCCACAGGGACTGTTCGATTCCGCCGTCAGCCCTGCTTGCGTGACGCCGATGCCGCAGCGACGGTGGAGGACGCGGCCGGCCTTGCGGATTGGAACAGACGGCAGGCGGTGGCGGGGCCGACATCGAACCCGCTGATCCGGGGAAAGCGCTGGGTCGTGCGCTCCAGCGCTTCGCGCTGGGTGGTGGCGACGATCAGGTAGGTGCGGCCCTCCCGCCACGCCCTGGCCAGCCCTGCGCTGAAGGTAACGACGTCCGGCGACCGCCGCACCGGCACTTCCCAGATCACGCCGGGGCGGGGTTCCAGGCGGTCGAACACGTGGAACCGTTCCGGGGCGGCCTTCTGGACCGTTTCGAACTGCTGCCCAAGCGCTTGGACCCGCGCTTTTTCCTCTTCCACGCGCCCGTCCAGTTCCGACAGGCGGTTCCGGGAGAGGCCGAGCGCCTTTTCGCCGTCCTGGATCTGCTGGTCCAGCGCCTGCAAGTCCCTGTCCCGCTCCACAAGGGCGGTCTGCGCGGCCTTCATGCGGCGCTCACCCATCCGGTTCACCAGGACGCTGGCCGCCACCAGCAGAATGGCGATGTAAAGGCAGACCGCGATCATTCGGCCGCCTCATCCCTGGCTCCCGCCACGGCGGCGCTGACCACACGCTGGACGCGGCCGGCCATAAGCCCGGAGCGGGTGTTGAAGGCACGCTGGACGGCGGCCATCGCCTCGTCCGGCGTGTCGGCCCAGACATGGACGACGTTCCGGCAGCCCCAGATTTCGCGGGCGAACAGCAGGCGGCGCGCCTCGATGCGGCCGAAGTCGGGCGTTGTGGTCAGGTCACACTCGTACAGCAGGGCGCTGCTTTCCGGATCACCGAGTTCATGGACGAGCGCAACCTTCGACGCCTTCACCGAGGCGATGAGGCCGGTCAGGCGGCCGCGCTCCAGGACCAGCCGGTCGAGCGTCGCTTGCTGGAGGTCGGCGCGGGACCCGGTGTCGGCGACCTGGGCGGTGAGGGCCTTCAACTCTTCCGTTCGGGATTGCAGCTTCCGGCGAACCAGGGCGCTGCGCCCGCTCATGGCGGTGATGCGGGCAGTTTCATAGGCGATGGCGAGGGCCAGCGCGCCGATCCCCAGCGCGAGAACGCACAGGGCGAAAAGATTGGTGGTGGGCATGTCAATGCACGACGGGTCAACGCACGACCGGCCGACGCACGGTGGGCGCGAGGGGTGGCCGGTGGACGTCCACCACACCGGCCAGCGCGCGGCCGAGCCGCTTTGCCTCCTCGGGCGTCAGCGGATGGCCGGATGCCGTGGCGGTGTCGAACAGCGCACGCAGACCATGATCCAATCCCCGCGCCTGACCGGAACGAAGGGGTTCGACATCGGTCGGCGAGGCCTCGTCCTCGTCGCCGCAATCGGCCATCCGTGACACGGCGGCTTCCACCAGGGGAAGAGGAAGCAGCGCGCGCAGGGCGGCGCCCAGCAGCGGGTCGCGGTGCGCGTACAGGCCGGCCACGGCGTAGAGCGCCATGGCGTCCGGCGGAATCCCGCCCCCAGTCAGGGCGTCGCGGACGGTGTTGAGCAGGTCGTCCACCTCCATCAAGGCGGCGCGGCCGGGCAGCCGCCGCCATGCGGGTGCGACGTGCAGGGCCGTGGCCAGCGTGTCGAAATCCGCGATGTCGAGCGCGCGGGGCAGCGCGTCCGCCTTTCCGTTGTGGCCAGTGTTGCTCCGGAACCGTTCCGCGTTCGCATCGTCCAGAAAGGAGGCGAGGGCGGCCGGATCGCTCCGCACCTCCCTCATGATGACGACCGAGCGGAAGCGCAGGAGATCCGACCAGCCTGCGGCTTCGTCCGATGCCATCACCCGGTCCAGCGGTGCTTCCAGCAGGCGGTCTTCGATGGCGGCCTGGATGTCGGACGGCGTGTCGCCCATGCGCCGGGACAGCGCGGTCCACCAGCCGGGCAGATCGGCCGCGCGGATGCAGCCGGGCAGCGGCGTGTGGATGGTCAGCAGGGTCGGGTCGCGCAGCATCACCGGTTCCAGCCAGCGCCCCCACAGGCGGCGCGTGTGCGCACGGCGCCGGCTGGACAGAAGCTGAAGCAGCATCAGCCGCACGGGTGAGGCTGGAGACCCGTCGTGGCCGGGGGAATCGGCCAAATGATTCAGCAGCCGCGCCCGCGTCTGCCGGTCGAGACGCGACAGGAGGCGGCGGACCGTGTCGTACCGCTTGGTCGGTGGCGTGGCGTTCGGTTCCAAGCTCATCCCTGCCTCCCCTTCTGCGGCCATTCTAAAAGAGAAAGATAATACTTGGGTATGTATCTTTGGTGATGACAGGTCTCAAAAGGCATCCGCGCGCCGCGAAATACGCCGATGTGCGACAATTTGCGACGCCTCTGGACGGCGCGCGTCGGGTTCCTTATCGCCTGTGTGGGGCACCCTGGTGTCCGTTTGGGGAAGTCTTCCGCCTTGGGGCTCTCACGGGGGGTGTGCGGATGGGGTGGACTCTGGGCGAAGGGCAGGACGACGAGCCGCTGTTCGGACCCGATGGTGACGCCGAGGATGAGGGCGGTTCCGTCGCGCGGGCCGAACCCTGGCCGGTGCTGGTGGTGGACGACGATCCGCAGGTCCACACCATGACCGAGATCCTGCTGCGCGACTTCGAGTTCCAGGGGCGGCCGTTCGAGGTGGTGAGCGCGCTGTCCGCGGCCTCCGCCCGTTCGCTGCTCGCCGCGCGGCCGGACATTCCGGTGGCGTTGCTGGACGTCGTCATGGAAACGGACGACGCCGGCCTGCGGCTGGTCCGCCACATCCGGGAAGACCTGAACAACCGGCGCATGCGCATCGTGCTGCGCACCGGCCAGCCCGGGCAGGCGCCCGAGCATGACGTGGTCGTCGCCTACGACATCAACGACTACAAGTCCAAGGCCGAGCTGACCGCCCAGCGGCTTTACACGACGCTGGTCAGCGCGCTGCGGGCGTGGCGCGACATCGTCACCATCGAACGGCACCGGCAGGGGTTGGAACGCATCCTGTCCGCCTCCGCCCCGCTGTTCGAAACGCGGTCGATGCGGGCGCTGGTGGAGGAACTGGTGGACCAGCTGTCCAAGGTCGTGGACAGCGGCGGCGGCGGGGTGCTGGCCTGCCGCATGGTGGACCGCGGCGACGGCAAGGGCCGGGCCACGGTCGTGGCCGGGTCCGGCGGGTTCGGCCGTCTGGTCGGACGCCCCGCCGCCGCCGCGCTGCCGCCCGTCCTGGCGGCCGGGGTGGTCGATGCGTTCGAGACGCAACGCAGCGCCTTCGGCACGGACCGCTGCATCCTGGCCTTCCGCACGCGGGAGCACGGTACGACCGTTTTCGCCCTGGAGCGGGCGGAGCCCTACGTCGAAGACGACCACCGGCTGCTGGAGTTGTTCTGCAACCGGGTTTCCATCGGCTTCGACAACGTTTGTCTGTACGAGGATCTGGTCGCGCTGAACCAATCGCTGGAACGGCGCGTCGAGCAGCGCACGGCCGAATTGGCCGCCAACCAGGCGGCGTTGGTCGCGACCAAGGAACGCGTTGAGCGTGCGTTGGCCGCCGAACTGACCGCGCGGGAGCGGCAGCGCCAGTTCGTGACCATGGTCAGCCACGAGTTCCGCACGCCGCTGGCCATCATTGACAGCGCGGCGCAGATGCTGACGCTCCGCGCCGAGCGCATGGACCCGGACGCGCTGGACCGCCTGCGCGTCATCCGCAACAGCGTGCAGCGCCTGACTGGCCTGATCGACCAGCACATGACCGACGAGCGGCTCCAGGTCGGCACCTTGGCCGTGCAGCGGGCGGAGGTCGACCCGCGCGCCCTGCTGAGGTCGGTGGTGGAGCCGTTCCGCACCGCCTATCCCGGCTGCGACTTCCGCATCGACCTCGACGCGCTGCCGCCGGTGCTGAAGGCCGACGCCCATCTGCTGGGGATGCTGTTCAGCAACCTGCTGAACAACGCGCTGAAATACTCCGACTCCGATTGCGCGGTGACGGTCCGTGGCCGGTCGAGCGGGGACAAGGTGGTGATCGAGGTGGCCGACCAGGGTTGCGGCATTCCGGAGGAGGAGCTTTCCCGTGTGTTCGACCGCCATTACCGGGGGGCCGGATCCTCCGGTGTGCCGGGGACCGGGATCGGGCTGCACACGGTCCGGCAGATCGTCCTGCTGCACGGCGGCGCCATCGCCGTGGACAGCGCGGTCGGACGGGGCAGCATCTTCCGCGTGGAATTGCCGGTCAACGGCCAGGGAAACGGAAGCTGAGGCAAAGGCCGGGAGGACAGCGATGCGAAAGATTATGGCTCTTTTTCCGGGGCGGTGAGATATTTGATGCACGCATCAGGGCAGAGCGGCGGCCGGGTGGACAACCCCGGGCGGCCTGACCCAACCGTTCGACACCGTGCACTCCAGCCGGAGACTTGTGGAAGGCACCATGCTTGCTGAGCAATACGCCGCCATCAAACGCGACCTCGACGAAAAGGGAATTATTTTCTCATTCGGCGGGTATTTGTCGGAAGGCATTCTCTATTCTCTTGGAGAAGCCCTTCGCGAGAAGATGACTCTGGAGGAGACCGACGGGCCTACCGTGCGCCGCGTCTTTTCGGTCTTTGTCGAGCAGATGCAGAACATCATCCGCTATTCGGCGGAAAAGGTGATGGGAAGCAGCGGAAAGCCGGTGGAACTGAGCGCCGGCATGGTCATCATCGGCATGGAAGGCGACAAGGTCTTCATCGTTTGCGGCAACACGGTGCTGAACACCGACGTGCCGCGTCTGAAGGACAGGCTGGATTACCTGAAGGGCTTGGACAAGGACGCGATCAAGACCTATTACCGCGAACAGCTGCGCGAAAACCCGGATGAAGGCAGCCGGGGGGCCAGCATCGGCCTGATCGAGATCGCCCGGCGCGCCAGCGAGCCCATCGACTACGACTTCCACCGCATGGACGAGGAGAAGAGTTTCTTCTGCCTCAAGGTTCGGATTTGAATTCGGCTGTGGACCCCCGGACGATCATGGAACCCTTGAAGATCCCAGCGACCGGACGCACGCCGGAGGTCGATTTCGACTTCGCGGCCGGCACCCTGCGACTGAGCGGCGAATCCTACCCCGACGACGTCGCGACCTTTTTCGGCCCGGTCTTCGCCGCGCTGCGCGCGTTCCTGGCGGAGCCGTCTGACGCCCCCGTGCGCTTCGACATGGAGTTGCTGTATTTCAACAGCTCCAGCGCCAAGGCCCTGATGAACATCTTCCAGATGTTGGAAACGGCGGCGCGCGAGGGCCGGCCCATCGCGGTCACCTGGTGCTATGAGGAGAACGACGAGTCGATGCAGGAGTTGGGCGAAGACTTCTCCGAGGATCTGCATCACGTCTCCTTCACGTTGAAGCAGGTACCGGTCGACGGCGCGCCATGACCTTCAATCTCTTCGCCGCCGAGGAGCAGGCCATCGAGCAGGCCCGCCTTCTGGGGGAGAGGCTGGGTGAGGTCGCGCCCGAATTCCGCGCGGAGTTCGACGCGCTGGTCGAGGCCTTCCGGCGCAGCACCCGCGAGCAGCGGCGGCTTGTGCGCGTCAGCGACCGGTTGCAGGCGCAGCTCGGTTCCGCCAATCAGGAATTGGAACGCCGTCGGCAGGAGGCGGAAACCGCCCTGGCCCGTCTGCGCGAGGCGCAGGAGGCCATGGTGCGAGCGGAAAAGCTGGCCTCGCTGGGCGCGCTGGTGGCCGGCGTCGCGCACGAGATCAACACGCCCGTGGGCATCGCCGTGTCCTGCGCCTCCCACCTTCAGGACGCCACCGCGCGGCTGCGCGGGAAGGCGCAGGCGGGGGACATGAGCCGGGCGGACTTCACCCGGTATCTGGCGACCGCCACCGACACCACATCCCTCATCCTCACCAACTGCGAGCGGGCGTCGCGGCTGATCGTCAGCTTCAAGCAGGTGGCCGTGGACCGCGCCAGCGCCGAACGGCGCGCCGTGGGGCTTCACCGCTACATCGAGGAAACGCTGGTCAGCCTGGAGCCGAAGCTGCGCCAGGGCGCGCACACCGTCGCGGTGGATTGCCCGGACGACCTCGTGGTGGACAGCTATCCGGGCGCGCTGTCGCAGATCCTGACCAACCTCGTCATGAACTCCCTGACCCACGCCTTTGGGGAGGGGCAGGCGGGGCGCCTGACGATCAGGGTGGAGGAAACGCCTCCCGGCACCGTGCGACTGACCTACGCCGACGACGGGCAGGGCATCCCGGCGGAGCATCTGCCGCAGATATTCGACCCTTTTTTCACCACGCGCCGCGGCGAAGGCGGCACGGGCCTAGGCCTGCACATCGTGCACAACCTCGCGGTCGGTCCGTTGAAGGGGGCTATCGCCGTGGAGAGCGAGCCGGGGCAGGGCACGCGCTTCGTGCTGACCTTCCCGACCGTTACGCCGGGGGATGGAACGGGAGCGTGACGCCGCCGTCATACGGTCGGCTACATCACTTTGACGGGCGCGGAGAAGACGTAGCCCACGCCGTGGACGGATTTCAGCGGGGCGGGGCCGCCGATGGCGCCCTCGACCTTGTGGCGCAGGCGGCCGACCACCGTGTCGATGGAACGGTCGTCCGGGTTCCATCGGCGGTTGTACAGTGCCTGGGAGATCTGGTCACGGGTCGCCGGCTGGCGGGCCTGCCCGGCCAGCAGGGTGGCGAGCTTCATTTCCATGCTGGTCAGGTTGATCCGGATGCCCGCGGGGCTGGTGAGGGACCAGTCGGTGGCGTCCAGCACCCAGTTGGCCTCGTCATGGCTGGCCGCCGAAACGGATGCGGGCGCGGAGGGGCCGGGGGGCGTGGAGCGCGAGGCTGCCGCCGCTTCCAACCGGCGCAGGAGCGCCTTGACCTGTGCCTCAAGCTCCCGCATCTCGACCGGTTTCACCAGATAGGCGTCGGCTCCGATCTCCAGGCCGACCACGCGGTCGACGGTGGAGCCGCGGGCAGTGACCATGATGATGCCGATGCTGGGGGTTTCCCGCAGGCGGGTGGCGATCTTGAAACCATCCTCGCCCGGCAGATTGACGTCCAGGACGACGAGGGTTACAGGCCGGGACGCTATGATCTCGTCCAGCTCGCGCCCGTTCTTCGCGCCGACGACATCAAATCCACAGCTGCGCAGATATTCGACCAAGTCGCGCCGAAGCGACGTTTCGTCTTCGACGACAACGATGGTGACCGCTGGCATGCTTCTACGCTCTCCCCCGTTCCGGCCACTGCGTGCAGGTAAGCCGGGGCGGAAACTATATGAATTTCAATGGCCCGTCGAGACGCTTCGCGCCAGGGTGTCGTTCCAACCGAAATTAAGCGATCGCTCGAAGCTCTGCCTCCACGACTTGCGTCGTGGAGGCGGAAGCCGGCAAGCGGAATCCAACCATCGTGATGTCATCCCGTTGCGGCTGGATGCCCTGAAATCCGGCAAGGCTCGACTCGACAACCGCTTTCTGCTGGTCCAGCGGCAGGCCGCGGCAACCCTCGATCACCTCCCGCAGCCGGCGCTTGCCGAAGCTGCGGCCACGTTCGCCGCCGCACTGGTCGGTCAGCCCGTCGGTGCAGATGTAGAAGGTCTGGCCGGGGGTGAGTTCTATGGTGCGGTTGGTGAAGGCGGGCTCGGAGCCGGTGTTGCGGTAGCCCAGGCTGCGGCGGTCGGCGCGGATTTCCTCGACGCCGTCCTGGCCGGCGACCAGAATCGGAAGGCGCGCACCGGCGAACACCATCCGGCGCTCCACCGGCCGGACAAGGCACAGCGCAAGGTCCAGCCCGTTGTCGAATCCGCCTTCCCAGGCGGAGGCGGCGCCGTCCTGATGCAGCGCGGATCGGACCTTCCGGTCGATGGCGTCCAGCAGGGCCGCGGGGTCGGCGGCGCCCATCGCATCGACGACGTTGTTCATCACGGCACTGGCCGTCATGGTCATGAAGGCGCCGGGCACGCCGTGGCCGGTGCAGTCGGCCACACCGATCAGAAGGCCATCCTCGACCTTACGGACATAATAGAAATCGCCGCTGACCACATCGCGGGGCCGCCACAGGATGAAATGCTCGGCCAGCCCCTTTTCCAACACCTCCGCCTTCGGCAGAATCGAGGACTGGATGAGCTGAGCGTAGTTGATGCTGTCCATGATGCGGCGGTTGATGTCGGCCAGCGCCTCCGTCCGCTCCTGCACACGGGTTTCCAGCATGTGCGTGTGGTCCTGGACGGTCTCCGCCATGCGGTTGAAGGTGCGCGTCAGAACGCCGATCTCGTCGTCCCGCTCCGTGGCGAGGCGGGCGCCGTAGTCGCCCTGCGCCACGGCCTTCGCGGCCTGCGTCAGCCGCAGCAGGGGGCGCAGAACCACGCGGTTCAGCATGAAACTGATGATCGCGACGGCGGTGACGAGGGAGAGCAGCAGCAGGCCGACCACCGGCAGCAGCGCGCTCAGCGTGGCCTCCTCCACCTCCGCCGTGGAGTAGACGAGGCGCACCGTCCCCACCGGCCGCGTCAGCCCGTCCCGGCCGCGCAGCATGATCGGATGCTCGATGGTCATGGTGCCGGTCATGGTGCCGGTGTGCGGCCCGGCGTCGCTGGTTTCGGCGAAGGGCTCCGTCCTGCCGGGCTCAAAGACCGAGACGGAGCGGATGGCCGGGTCGCGTTCCCTCAGCGCCTCGATCGTCGAGCGCACCACGCGGTCGTCGATTTCCCACAGCGGGCCGGCCAGCGCATCGGTCTGCAGTGCCGCCACCAGTTCGGCGCGCCGGAGCAGCGCCTGATTCTGCTGGCGTTCCACCAACTGGGCTGAGACACCGACGGCGATGACACCGACGGTCGCGGCGGTGACCACGATGATCGCGCCGATTCGGGCCAGCAGCGAGCGGTCGCGCCGTCCGACGGCGAGCGAGCGGACCCCGCTCACGGGGCGATCCCCTGGCGGATCCAAAGTGCTGTCAGCGTGCCGTCCGCCTCCAGCCGGTCGAGGGTGGCGTTCAGCCACGGGACCGTGACGGGCGATCCGCGGCGGACCAGAATGGTGTGGTCATACATCTGGTCGACGCGGTCGGAGACAAGCACCTGCGACGCGACGTCGGGATTGGCCTTCAGATACCGGATCAGGAAGGATTTGGTGACGATGGCCAGCGCGGCGCGGCCCGCGGCGACGCTGCGCACGTTCCCCTCGTGGTTCACCGTAAGGCGCGTGTTGTACCGCCTTTCCAACACCTCCGGGTCGGCATCGAATCCGGCGAAGGCGTAATGGTAGCCGAGCCGGCCGAGGATCGTCTTGCCCGTCAGGTCGTCGAAATAGGTCTGGTCGATGCCGGGGGCGGCCTTGGCGACGAACACCTCCGCATCGCGGAAGAACACCCGCGACGCGTCGACCGGCCTCCCGGCCCAGCCCCAGGCCAGGCTTTCGAAGGCGATCAGATCGAAGCGTCCCTGCTCCAGATCCTCGTAGCGGCGCTGCGGCGAGGTGCGGACCAGTTCGAAGCGGAAATCGGGCTGTGCGGCGTTCAGCGCGTCGATGAGGCCGCGTGTGACGCCGTTGCCGGCCTCGTCGGCGTAGGGGGGGAACTCGTAGGCACCGACCCTGACGGGGACTGGTTGCGCCTGGGCAACGGCGCCATTGCCCCAGACCATCGTGGCCAACAGGGCCGCGAAACCGGTTGCCAACACGATCCGCCGAGCGATTCCATCAGCCATTCCCGGTTCCACACCTGATTGTGCGTGCACCTCACGTATTTGAAGCAATTTACCCCTGTATGCCGCGTCGCGGCAATGCGCGTCAGACGAACCGAAGCGCATTTTTTGACGTCAGGCGGCTTCGGTCTCGCGTTCGACCTCGGCCAGCGTGCCGATTTCGGAGCCGCTCAGCGTCTCCCGCTCCAGCAGGGCGACGGCGATGTGCTCCAGCGCCGTGCGGTTGGTGACCAGAATGCGGCGGGCGCGCTCCATCCCCTCGTCGGTGATTCGGCGGATTTCCTCGTCGATGCGCCACGCGGTGCGCTCCGACCGGACCACGGCCGGGTCGTTGCCGGCGTGGGCGACGAAGCCGATGGCCTCGCTCATGCCCCAGGCGGTGACCATGCGGCGGGCAAGATCGGTGGCAGCGCGGAAGTCAGCCTCCGCCCCGGTGGTCACGGCGTCGTCGCCGAACACCAACTCCTCCGCCGCGCGGCCGGCCATGGCGACGGCGATGTCGGCCAGCAGCTTGGCCCGCGACACCGACACCCGGTCGCCTTCGGGCAGGCGCACGACCATGCCCAGTGCGCGGCCGCGCGGGATGATGGTGGCCTTGTGGATCGGGTCGGCCTCCGGGCAGCGCAGGGAGACGAGGGCGTGGCCGGCCTCGTGATAGGCGGTCAGGCGGCGTTCGTGATGGGACAGGGCGAGGCTGCGCCGCTCGTTGCCCAGCAGCACGCGGTCCTTGGCGGCCTCGAAATCGGCCATGGAGACCACCACGCGCCCGTTGCGCGCGGCGGACAGGGCGGCCTCGTTGGTCAGGTTGGCAAGCTCCGCGCCCGAGAAGCCCGGCGTGCCGCGCGCCACCGTGCGGACGCAGACGTCCTGGGTCAGCTGAAGCCGGCGGGTGTGCACCCCCAGGATGGCCTCGCGCCCCGCCACGTCGGGCAGGCCGACATGGATGTGGCGGTCGAAGCGGCCGGGGCGCGTCACGGCAGGGTCCAGCGAATCCGCGCGGTTGGTCGCGGCGATGACGACCACGTCGCCGCCTTCGACGATGCCGTCCATCTCCACCAGAAGCTGGTTCAGCGTCCGCTCCCGTTCGGAGTGGGAATTGGATTCGCCGCGCTTGCCGGCCAGGGCGTCCACCTCGTCGATGAACAGGATGCAGGGGGCGCTGGCCCGCGCCGTCTTGAAGACGTTGCGCACGCGCGCCGCACCCAGCCCGACGAACATCTCCACGATGTCGGAGCCGGAGGCGGTGAAGACGGGCACGCCCGCCTCGCCGGCCGCCGCCTTGGCCAGCATGGTCTTGCCGGTGCCCGGCGGGCCGACCAGCAGGATGCCCTTCGGCACGCGGGCGCCGGCCATGGCGAAGCGGCGCGGATCGCGCAGGAACTCCACCGTTTCGCGCAGTTCCTCCTTGGCCTCGTCCACCCCGGCCACGTCGGCGAAGACGGTGCGGGTGTCGCGCGGACGGACGCGGGTGGCGCGGCCCATGCCCAGGAACTGACCACCGCTGAGCAGCAGCGCGCCGACCAGAAGTGCGACGATCAGGACCGGCGCCAGCTTGTCCAGCACCTCCATGGTGCGTGACACCAGCCCCCCCGATTCATCGTCGAAGGTCATGGCGACCTTGCGGTCGCGAAGCTCCTTCAACAGGTCGTCGGTGACCGGCATGACGACGCGCAGCCGCTTGCCGTCCGTGGTCACGACATGGGCGTCATCCTCGCGGAAGGTGACCGAGGCGATCTCGCCGCGTTCGGCCGCCGCCACGAAATCGCTGTAGGTCGCCGGATCCTCGGCGCTCTCGCGCGCGTAGTCGGACCACGCGGCGAAGGCGAACCAGGCAAGCAGAAGCGCAGCAATGGCGGCGAGGGCAACGATGACTTTTTTGGGGATCGGCGGCATGACGTCCTACGCAAGCGGCGGAAACCGGTTCCGGCAATTGGCGACCATTGATGAAGGCATGGACGCGCCGCATCAACCGCTTTCCGGTCCGGCCTTTTCTTTGACATAGGCAGAAATGCGAGGCCATTGGCCACGATCGGATAAAGGAAGCGCGGCCCATGGCCGCGCTCAAGCTTGTCGCTGATTTGCCGGATCACTCCGGCTGGATCACTCCAGCCC
>JAEZPL010000661.1 GCA_023413605.1 Pseudomonadota bacterium | reverse complement strand
CGGTGGCCCTGCTGCTCCAGCAGCGAGCGGATGCGGCCCTGCGCGGCCCCAAGACTGTCGCGGCCGCCCTGCGTGGCCTCGTCCGCCATGCGGCTGACGTCGCCCGACATGCGGTCCGTCGCGCTGCGGTTGCTGGTGTCGCGGTCGTTGGTGTTCATGCGCCCCATGTTGCCCTGCTGGCCAGCGCTGTTCTGTTGCCCGCCGGTGTTGGAACCGGTGGGGTTCGACCCGGCGAAGTTCGATTGGCCGGCGGCGTTCTGGTCGCGGGTATTCCGGTCACGGTCCATCGGATCCGTTGCCTTGCGGTTCGGCCCGCCGTTGCCCGCTCCCATGCCCGCTCCGATGCCCGACGTGTCGCGGTCTGCCATCTGCTTTCCTCCTCGGGAATTGTTTCTCCGCGGCCTGCGGCGTCTCGCCGCGCCGAGCGGCGTCCGATGTCGAGGATTCAAACAACAGCGCAGGCTTCGGAGTTCCGCCATGTGTATTGACCTTTGGCGGAGCAACGCCGGGTTGCCGGGTGGATGGGCCGGTTGCGCATCAAAAATGGACAAAATGCAAAAGCGTGTTAAACTTAGCCGCGAGTGAACTCGGCCCCGATGAACCGGAGGAGGCGGGCGTGAGCGGCATCTTTTCCGTATTGTCGGCCAGCCAGTCCACCATGTTCCGCCTGCAGCAGGCCAAGAAGGCCTGGGAGCGGGACAGCGAGGCGATGGACTACAAGGACGCCAAGCAGCGCCTTACCGACAAGGCCCAGCAGGCCCAGCAACCGTTCAAGCTGACCCCGGAGCAGCAGCGCAACCACACCGCCGCGTTGGGCGCGCTGGAGGAAGCCAAGCGCGTCGGCGGGCCGAAGGCCGCGGCGGAGCAAAAGCTGGAGGAGGTGGAGCGCAAGATCGCCGAACTGAAGATGACGATGCGCTACTCCCACGGCAATCGCGAAAAGCTGGCGCAGCTCGCCCGCGAGGCGGCGATCCTGGCGCGTGAGGCGGGCAGGGCGGCCAAGTCCTATGGCCAGGGGGTGGCCGCGGCGGCCGAAATGGGCCTGCCCGGCGGGGCCGGCACCAGCGCCGGGGCGGAGGTGGTGCGCACCATCACCACCACGTCGGTGACCGTCGTCCAGACGGAAATGTCGGTCAATCTTACGGTGACGTTCCGCCCCGATGCGCAGCCGAACGGGCAGCCGGACGGACAGGGCAATCCCCAACCCGACGCGCACACCAGCGCTGCGGCGGGCGCCGCGGCGGCTCTGGCCCAAGGGGCCGCGAGCATGGGGGAGGACGCCTCGGCGTCCACCGACAGCGGGGCCGACCAGGCAGCCGCCGACGCGGCGGCTTTGGCGAGCAAGGCCATCAACGCGGCGACCGGAACGGACGCGTCAACGCCGGGTGGCACGGACGAATCCTCGCCGGACTCCTCATCGTCCGACCCGTCCGACAAGCTGAAAGACTTGGCGAAGTCCGTGGGCGACGCGCTTGCCGGCCTGAACCCATCGGAGACTGGGGCGTCGGCCAACAGCTACGCCGGCATTCGGGGGCGGGCGCTGATGCAGCGCATGATCGCCGACAACGACATGAAGATGTCCCGCTACCGGGAAGCGGACGAATTCGGCCGCCGGGTGGAAAAGGTGCTGGCCACCGTGAAATCGGTGATCGCCGAAGCAAAGGCGACCAACGAGGCCGACCAATCGGAGGAGCGCAAGAAGGCGCGTCGGGAATCCTTCAAGGCTTACGACAAAATTGTCGAAGGTGCGCAGGACGAGGTGAACGGACTGCGGCAGGCGGCCTTCGGCACCAGCATCTCGGCGGAGGATTTCCTGAAATCGGTTTCCGACGCGTCCGGTCAGGACGGTGCGGGGCTGGATGGCGCAGGACAGATTGGCGCCGAACAGACGGGCGGCGCCTCCGCCGAGGCTTCCGCCGCAAGCGCCGGGCCGGCCCTGGCCGCCGTGCAGACCGCGGTCAACCTGCTGGCCTGAGTAGCGCGTTGCCGGAAGCTCCCTCCTTCGAAGCAGGGGTGCCCCCGGCTGAAGTATTCCGACCGGGTTAAGACCTCCAATTTTGTTGTGCTGACGGATCTTGACGGGTGGCCTCCACAGGCGCAGGCTTTCGTGTGTGAAGGTTGATGCGAAAAAGGCATTGAACGCACACAGCCGACCGGCGTCTTAGCCGGCCGGAGAGAAGGCTGGAGTTCCAGCGGCAACACCCATGAGGGCCGCCGTTCGGCGCGCCTTTCGGAACCAGATCGTTGCCCGTCCGGCTGACCGGCGGTGGGGCCAGACCCGGGTGGCCCTGCCGCCGATTGCTTTTTTGGCGCCGCCTTTTCGCCCAATTCCCGCCCCGATCCCCTTTCACGATCCGCGCCGTCACTGGCCGCGGGGGCTCCATGCCGTTGCGGGGGCCCTCTGTGGGTTCGGTTCGCCTCGCGCGTTGTGCACGCAAGTGCTCATCGATTCGCGTCAAAGGCGATGCCAAGAGGATCGCTTAGCATTTGAGGCGATCTGCGCCCAACCCTCTGTACTTGGAATAAACAAATTGTTTCGAAAATCACCCTATCGATAGGAGTGGGAATAAAAAGTGGTCGCAAATGAGCGCAAAAAGGGGGTAGCTTTGGGTCGTTTAACGTCACATTAACCAGACTGGACTGAGTTTGTGTCACACGGAGGCGGCAAGTGCAGGCAAGGGGCCGGCAAGACCGCCCGCGAATTCAACCACGATGCTTGAAAGGCCCGAGCATGACCATGACGGGTACAATACGCGAAGTGGCTGGAGCTGCTGCCGGAGCGGGGTGCCGGCGCAGCAGGGCGGGCCTGATGCTGGCGGTTTTGCTGCTGGCGGGTTGTCCCGGCACAGCCGTTCCTCCCGAGACGCAGACCGCAGGACGCGGGCGCACGGTCATGGCCGTGCCCGTTCCGCGGACGAAGCCCGCTCCGCCGCCGCTGCCCAAGGCCGTGGCGAAGGAGCAGGCCGGACCCCTGGCGCCGAACGGCGCCACCGTGGGTACGGTCTCCGTGACCGGGGCGGAGGTGGCGGCGTTTCCCGTCAACCCACCGACCGTGCCGCTGTCACCCGATACGCTCGTCGGCCTGGACCAAATCCAGACCCGGCGTCTCCTGGGCACCCCTGCCGCAACGGAAGAGGCACCACCCGCAAAGGTGTGGCACTATGCCAAGGGCGATTGCACGCTCAAAGTCTTCTTCTTCATGGACATGACATCCTCCCAGGACTTCCGAGCCCTCTCCTACGACATGAAGAGTAGCGAAAATGTCCCAGATGTCGATAAACGATGCTTCGCTCAACTCCTCGCCCAAGGCTGGGATGTCCGCAATGACTGAGTCCACGGTCGCCCGTGTGGCTCTGGTCGATGACGACGACCTGTTCCGCGAGTCCCTGAGCCTCAACCTCGGCGACGAGGGATACGAGGTCGTAACCTTCGACCGCGGCGAGCCCGCGCTCGACTTCTTCGCCAACGGCGGGCAGGTCGACATCGTGCTGCTCGACTGGCGCATGCCCAAGATGGACGGCATCGACGTCCTGCGGCAGATGCGCGCCCGTGGCATCGATCTGCCGGTGATCTTCCTCACCGTGCTGTCGGACCAGATTTATGAAGAGGCGGCGTTGGCCGGCGGCGCGCTGGACTTCGTGGAGAAGTCCCGTAGCCTGTCGATCCTGCTGAAGCGCATGCGCCTGATCGTCGACGGATCCAAGGGCACGCCGGACGAGGCGGAGGCCAAGGAAGCGGTCTACGCGCTGGGCGCCCTGGAACTGCGCCTGGAAAACAGCCGCGCCCTGTGGAACGGCAAGCGCATCGACCTGACGCTGACCGAGTTCAACATCGTCAAGCTGATGGCCACGCGCCCCGAAGAGGACGTGTCCTACCGCGAGATCTACGACCTCGTGCACGGCAAGGGCTTCCTGGCCGGCTACGGGCCTTCGGGCTACCGCGCCAACGTCCGCGCCTTCATCAAGCGCATCCGCCAGAAGTTCCGCGTGGTGGACTCCAACTTCGACTGCATCGAGAACTATCCGGGCTTCGGCTATCGCTGGGGCAATGGCGCCGGGGGCACCGGCCGGTCGCGTGACGATGCAGACGAAGTGATGGCCGATGGCGCTGCTGCCGATTGAAGCCCGTCCGCCTGAAAGGGCGGGGCTGACCATGAAACTCCCAACGATCAGGGTGCGATGGCTGTGGCGTTCGCTGGCAAGCCGGCTGGCGCTGCTGACCATCGTCTTCCTGGCGGTCCCGGTCCTGATCTACGATCAGTTCCAACGGGCCGACACGGCGACGCAAACCCTGCTGCTGCAAAGCGCGCAGCGGCAGGGCGAGCTGATCGCCCGCGCGCTGGAGCCGGACCTGTCCCGCGCCAACCGCGCGGCGCTGCCGCAGCTGGGGCCGGCCCTGCGCCGTTTCGCCGATGGGAACACGCGGCTGAAGCTGCTGGTCCGCCCGCGCGCCATGTCGGGCAGCGACGGCTTCTTCTATGTCGCCGCCGCCCCCTCGGTCCCCACCGACGACCTGGACGCGGAACGGCACCAGCTTCTGGAACAGGGGGTGCTCGACCGGCTCGGCGCTTCCTGCGCCGGCAACGAGCCGCTGGCCCTGCGTCTGCCGCGCTCGTCCGGCGATATGGAGATCCTGACCTCCGTGACGCCGGTCAACACGGCCTTCGGCTGCTGGGCGCTGGTCACGAGTCACACGGCCGGCGGCTATCTGGAAAGCTCGCTCGGCCGGCCCTACTACACGACGCCGGTGGTCCAGGCCGCGGCGCTGATCTATGTGGGGATGGCGGCGCTGGTCATGGCCGTGCTGCTGGGCGTCTGGCGCAACCTGCACCGCTTCCGCGACCTCGCCCGCGACATCGTGTCCGGCGGTATCGGCGGAGATGGGGACGAAGGCTCCTTCGCCAAGCGCAACACGGTGCCGGAACTGTCCGGCGTGGCCGAGGACTTCGACCGATTGGTGGACACGCTGCGCGAAAGCGCACGGTCGTTGCGCCGCGCGGCGGAGGACAACGCCCACGCCTACAAGACGCCGATCGCGGTCATCCGCCAGTCCGTGGAGCCGCTGCGCCGCTCCCTTCCGGGGACCGACCACCGCAGCCAGCGCGCGCTGACCATGATCGAGAAATCGGTGGACAAGCTGGACGGGCTCGTCTCCTTCGCCCGCCGCATGGACGAGGCCGCCGCCGACCTGCTGGTTCCGCCGCGCCGCCGCGTGGATCTGTCGGATCTCGTGGAGCGCATGGCCGGCGGCTATACCAGCCTGCTCGCCGAGCGGCAGTTGCACATGCGCTCCCGCATCGAATCGGGTGTCGTGGTGCGGGCCAGCGAGGACATCCTGGAAACCGTCATCGAGAATCTGGTGGAGAACGCCGTCAGCTTCTCGCCGCAGGAGGGCACCGTCAGCGTGCGCCTGACCCGCACCGGAGGATGGGCGGAACTGGTGGTGGAGGATGAAGGACCGGGCGTCGATCCCGCCAACCTGCCGCGCATCTTCGAGCGCTATTTCTCCCAGCGCGAACCCGGCCGCGGCATGCCGGAGGACGAATCGGCGCACAACCAGGCCGAGGCCACGCACTTCGGCATCGGCCTGTGGATCGTCCGCCGCAACATCGAGGCCTTCGGCGGCAAGGTCCGCGCCGAAAACCGGCCGGCCGGCGGGTTCCGCATGACGGTGGCGCTGCCCGTATCGTAAGCGGCTGTTTTATTCCCTCTCCCCCGCTGGGGAGAGGGAATGGCAGTGTCACGGATCCTGGCCTTGCTTCCCGTCCCATTGGGACGATACCGTGCGGCCCGAGCCTCAACCGGCAAGGCAGGCCCTATGCACGACATCGTCATCTATGTCCTCGGCGTCTCAGGACTCCTTGCCCTGGTGAGCTTCCTGCCGCCGTTGGCGGCCCGGCTTCGCCTGCCCTACACGGTGCTGCTGGCGGCGGTGGGCGTTGCGCTGGGGGCGGTGATCCAGGCCTTTGCCGGCACCGTCGGGGCAGGGCCCTTTCATGATTTCCTGAACTCGCTGGCGGACCTCGGCATCTCGTCGGAGGCGCTGCTCTACATCTTCCTGCCGGTGCTGCTGTTCGAGACGGCGCTGGTGGTGGAGGTGCGGCGGCTGTTCGACGACATCGGGCCGATCCTGCTGCTGGCCGTCGTGGCGGTCTTCGTCTGCACCTTCGCGGTCGGCTATGCGCTCAGCCTGTTCACGCCCATGGGGCTGGTGGCCTGCCTGCTGCTGGGCTCCATCCTGGCCACCACCGACCCGGCGGCGGTCATCGGCGTGTTCCGCGATCTGGGCGCGCCGCGCCGTCTGACCATGCTGGTCGAGGGCGAAAGCCTGCTGAACGATGCCGCGGCCATCGCGCTGTTCACCCTGCTGCTCGGCATGCTGACCCGCAACGCCCATGGCGGCGCCATGGAGGCGGCGACCGAGTTCCTGCGCGACTTCGCCGGCGGGGTGCTGACCGGCTATGTGCTCGGGCGCCTCGTCTGCTTCGTCGTGGAGCCGGTGCGCAACCAGCCGATGGCCGAGATCACGCTGACGGTCGCGCTCGCTTACCTCAGCTACGTGCTGGCCGAGCATTACGTCGGGGCGTCGGGCGTCGTCGCGGTGGTGACGGCGGCGCTGGTCGTCGGCTCGGTCGGGCGCACGCGCATCTCGCCGACCACCTGGGGCGCCCTGGAGCATGTCTGGCGCCAGCTTGGCTTCTGGGCCAATTCGCTGATCTTCCTGATGACCGCCATCCTGGTGCCGCGCCTGCTGAGCGGAATCGGGTGGAGCGACGTGGGGCTGGTGGTCGTCGTCGTGGTTGCCGCCACCGTGGCGCGGGCGGCGGTTCTGTTCGGCCTGCTGCCGCTGATGTCCGCCGCCGGCCTGTCGCAACGGATCAGCAACGCCTACAAGACGGTGATGCTGTGGGGCGGCCTGCGCGGCGCGGTGTCGCTGACGCTGGCCCTGGCCGTCACCGAGAACCCCCATGTGCCGGACCGGGTGCAGGGATTCGTGGCCGTCCTGGTCACCGGCTTCGTCTTCTACACGCTGTTCGTCAACGGCGTGACGCTGCGCGCGGTGATCCACCTGCTGGGCCTGGACCAGCTGTCGCCGGTGGAGCGCGCCATGCGCAACCGCGCCCTGGCCCTGTCGCTCGGCAGCACGCGGGAACGGGTGGAGGCCGTCGGCCATCATTACGAGGTCGATCAGGCCGCCATCGACGCGATGACCTCCCAGTACGGCGACCGCCTGACGGCCATCGACCGGGAGCGCGTGGCGGAAGCGCCGCTCAGCAACGAGGACCGCGTCACCATCGGCCTCGCCATCCTGGTGAACCGCGAGGAGGAGCTGTATTTCGCCCATTTCAAGGAGGGCGTGCTGTCCCGCGCGGTGGTCGAACTGCTGACCGGCCGCACCGGCCGGCTGCTGGACGCGGTGAAGGCGCAGGGCCGGGCGGGTTACCGCGCGTTCGAGGAACCGTTCATCTCCTTCACCCCGTGGATGCGCGCCGCCAGCCTGCTGCACCGCCGGTTCGGGATCCACGCGCCGCTGGCGCGGCGGCTGGCCATGCGGTTCGAAATTCTGGTGGGTGTGCGCACCGTCCAGCGGGAGCTGATCGACTTCACCAAGACCAAGATCGCCCAGGTGCTGGGCGACGACGTGTCCTGCGAACTGGAGGGCATGCTGGTTGTGCGGCTCGGCATGGTGGAGCAGGCGTTGTCGGCCCTGAAGCTGCAGTATCCGGACTACGCGCTGGTGCTGCAGAGCCGCTACGTCGGCCGGGCCGCCCTGCGCCTGGAGGAGGCGGAGTACCGCGCGCTCTATGCGGAATCGATCATCAGCCAGGAGGTTCTGAGCGACCTGGAACGCGACCTGCTGTCGCGACGCCGTGCGCTGGACCGTCTGCCGAAGCTCGACCTGCGGCTGGACCTGATGGATCTGGTCGGGCGCGTGCCGCTTTTCTCCGGCCTGGAGGATGCGCGCCTGCGCGGCATCGCCACGCTGCTGAAGCCGCGGCTCGCCCTGCCGGGGGAAACGGTCGTGCGGAGGGGAGAGCGGGGCGACGCGATGTTCTTCATCGCCTCCGGCGCCGTGGAGGTGCAGGTGCCCGGCCTTGCGGAGCCGGTCCAACTCGGCAGCGGCGACGTGTTCGGCGAGATGGCCCTGCTGACCCGCCAGCGGCGCAACGCAGACGTGCGTTCTCTGGGCTATTGCCAATTGTTGGTGTTGGATGCAAAGGATTTCCGCCGGCTGGTGCAGAAGGACGCCGATCTGCGCGCCCACCTCCAGGCGGTTGCCGAGGCGCGGCGCAATCCGGTGAATCCGGCCAAGCCAGCGGACGGTACGCAGACCAACGCCGACAACGCAAACGCCAACAACTCAAATAAGGAAGACACCGCTCCCGGCACCTCCGCAGCAGGGGCGGCCATACCGGGGACGGCGATCCAGGGGGCGGAAGCCCAGGGGTAGGAGACGACCGAGCCATGACCGTGCAAGCGTCCGCCGCCACGGGCGGGCGGCCCGATTGGGTGCGCCTGATGCCCGCTGTGTTCGTGCTGTTGTGGAGCACGGGATTCATCGGCGCCAAATACGGCCTGCCCTATGCGGAGCCGATGACCTTCCTGCTTGTGCGGCTGGGGCTGGTGGCGGTCGTGCTGGGCGTCGTGGCGCTCGTCACCGGCGCTCCCTGGCCGAAGACCTGGGCGGAGGCCGGTCGGATCGCCTTTGCCGGCCTGCTGGTGCATGGCGTCTACCTGACCGGTGTCTTCTGCGCCATCGCCAAGGGCATGCCGGCCGGCGTCACCGCTCTGGTCGTCGGTTTGCAGCCGTTGCTGACGGCGGCGCTGTCCGGGCCGCTGCTGGGCGAGCGGGTGAGCGGGCGGCAATGGGGCGGGCTGCTGCTCGGGCTGGTCGGCGTGACGCTCGTGGTGAGCGAGAAGATCCGCTTCGATTCGGGCAGCGGCACCGGCATGGTGCTGGCCATCGCCGCACTGCTCGGCATCACCTTCGGCACGCTCTACCAAAAGCGCCACGGCACGGCGATGGACCTGCGCAGCGGGGCGGCGATCCAGTACGCCGTGACGGCGGCGGTCCTGGCGGTCCTCGCCCCCATGTTCGAGACCATGCACATCCAGTGGACCGGCGAGTTCGTGTTCGCGCTGCTCTGGCTCAGCTTCGTCCTGTCGGTGGGGGCCATATTCCTGCTGTTCGCGCTGATCCGCCGGGGAGCGGCGGCCCGTGTCGCAAGTTTGTTCTACCTCGTCCCGCCGGTCACGGCGCTGGTCGCCTGGGCCATGTTCGACGAGCGACTGGGCGTGCTGGCACTCTTCGGCATGGCGCTGACCGTGGCCGCCGTGGCTCTGGTCAACAGGGCCTAGCGGCGCCGTGTGCATGGACAGCGCCGCATCGTATGACTATGCTTCTTCGCACCAGCAACCGGGACGGGGCACAGGGCCCAGTGGTTCCGGTTCGCGCCGACAAACACCGGTTCCGACAAGAATCGGACCGGACAAACATCGGACCACACAAACATCGGAAGTGAGTGCCATGGACGGCCTGGAGCCCATCTCGCTCGATGACAGCCAGACCC
>JAEZPL010000752.1 GCA_023413605.1 Pseudomonadota bacterium | reverse complement strand
GTGGGGGGCGACCTGATTTCCCCTCTCCCAGCCCCGCTGGGAGAGGGAGGGGCCCGCGAAGCGGGAGGGTGAGGGCAAGGCTTCTCGGGATGACCTTGCCCTCACCCTCCCACGCCCAAGGGCGTGGGTCCCTCCCTCTCCCGCCGGAGGCGGGAGAGGGGCATCAGGTCGTCACTTCTTCAATTCGGCGTTCCAGAAGAACGGCCAGGGGGTCGGCGTGTAGTTGGTCAGCTTGTCGCTGGCCGCGGCGAGGTTGTAGAACTCGCCGACCTTGATGGTCTGGACCTCGCTGTAGAACAGCTTCTGAAGCTCGACCCACTTCGCCTTGCGGGCGGCGGGATCCATCTCGCGGTTGAAGGCGGCCAGCGCCTCCTTCTTGGCGGGGCTGTCCCACCAGCCGGGATAGCTGGGGTTGACGAAGGTGATCAGCGACGGTTCCGGCACGAAGGTGTGGTAGGTGAAGAAGGCATCCCACGCCTTCTCGTCGCCGCGCTTCTGCAGCAGCGTCGCCCAATCCAGCACCTGAAGATCGACCTTGAAGCCCGCGGCCTCCAGCTGGGCCTGGGCGACGAGGCTCATCTTGTACAGGAACTCGTACTGGACGGACGTCATGATGCGGATCGGCTCGCCCTTGTAGCCGGTCGCCTTCAGCAGCTCCGCCGCCTTGGACAGGCCGTGCTCGCTGTAGGCCCCAGCGCTGGCCGCGTCGTAATAGGGCGTGCCCTGCGCGTAGATCGAGCCCTCCGGTGCGATGAAGGCCGGGTCGCCGAAGCCGGCCAGCAGCATGTCGTTCGGCTCCAGCGCGGCCAGAACCGCCTGCCGGACCTTCTGGTTCGCCGCCACGCCGGTCTTGTTGTTCATGATCATCAGCGGGAAGCCGAACGGCTTCACGATCACCGGCTGCACGCCGGCAACGCCCTTGAAGCGGCCCAGCGCCTCGGCCGGCAGGCTGTCGGCGAACTGGTACTGGCCGGCGAGAACGCCGGACACGCGGGTGGCCGCGTTCGGGACGGGCACGAAGCGCACCTCGCCGATCTTCGCGACACGGCTGCCGGCATAGCCGCTGGCCGGGCCGGCGGGGGAGGCGTAGCCGTCGAACTTGACCAGACGGATGTACTGGTCGGGCTTGTGCTCCAGCAGCTTGTAGGGGCCGGTGCCGATCAGGGACTTCAGCGGGCCGGTGCCGTCGATGGCCGACTTCGGCACGATGGCCGCGGCGCCGTTGTTCATCGCCAGCAGCGCGGTCAGCGGGGCGAACGGCTCCTTCAACGTGATGACGACGCTGTCGGCGCCCTTGGCCGCGATGCTCTCCACCAGCGGGGCGACGGTCTTGCCGCGCGGCGAGGCCTTCGTCCAGTGATCGAGCGAGGCGACCACGTCCTCGACCGTCATCGTGCTGCCGTCGTGGAAGGTGACGCCGCTGCGCAGCGGGATCGTGTAGGTCTTGCCGTCCGCCGACACCTGCGGCATCGCCGCGGCGACCAGCGGCTGGAGCTGCCAGTCCTTGTCGAACGTGAACAGCGTCTCGAAGATGTGCTGGGTGATGATGCTGACCAGATCGGACGTGGTGCCGACCGGGTCGAGCGTCGGCGGCTCCCCGATGGTCGCGACGGTGATGACCGAACCCGGCTGCTGGGCCAGCGCCGGGGCATTCCAGGCGCCCAGGGCGCCGGTGGTCAATGCCGCGCCCAGTGCGGCGGTGAACAGACGGCGTGAAAACCTTGTCATTCTGCCTCCCAACCGGCAAATCCGAAATATCGGACACTATTCTTGTATTCCAGACACGAGGACGGTATACCGGACAAGAATTGTTCGCAACACGAAAATTGGTGTGCTAAGCGATGGGGCGGGCGATGGATCCGGGCAACGGATCCAAGCTGCGTGGGGCAGCAGGGGGCAGCGCGATGGGGAACGGCGTGACGGCGGAAAAGAAGGCCAACGGGCGCGCGCGGGGCATCGACCGTGTCATCGCGCTGATGGAACATCTGCACCGGCGCCGCGCGCCGACGCGCATCGCCGACATCGCACGCGACACGGGCACGCCGCGCTCGACCGTGTATGAGATCGTCAACACCCTGGTGGACGCGCGCTGGCTGGAACTCCGCGACGACGACGGCACCGTCTACTTCGGCCCGGCGATGCACTATTACGGCAGCGACTACCTGGACAGCGTGGACCTGATCCGGAAGGCGCGCATCGAGGTCGCGCATCTGGCCGAAGCGGTCGGGGAAACCGCGCAGTTCTGCACGCTGGAAGGCGACAAGTATCTGGTCGTGTTGAATGAGCCGGGCCGGCGGATGTTCCGCATCAGCTCCGAGATCGGGATCAAGGTGCCGATCCCCTGGACCGCGTCGGGCCGCCTGCTGGTCGACCACATGGGGCCGGAAGAGATTTTCGGCTTCATCCCCGACGAGGATTTCGTGCTGCCCGATGGCCGCCGCATCGAACGCGACGAGTTCCTGCGCGACATCGCCCAGGCCAAGGATCAGGGCTTCGTGCGCACCACGGCGCTGGTCGACCGCTTCACCACCTGCATGGCCGCCCCGGTGCGCGACGCGTCCCGGCGCTGCATCGCCACGATCTGCTTCGTCATCCCAGCCGACACCGGAGAGGCCGAACAGCGCGCCATGATCGACGCCCTGATGACGAGCGCGGAAAAGCTGTCCGTGCCGCGGTAAGGCAAAAATCCCCTCTCCCATTGGAAATGGGAGAGGGGATGATTTGCGCTCAATTCTTCAGCTTGTAGCCCGTGCGGAAAATCCACCAGACCACGACGAGGCAGATCACCAGGAACAGGGCGGTCATGCCCAGGCTCATGGCCACCGGCACGTCGGCGGTGCCATAGAAGCTCCAGCGGAAGCCGCTGACGAGGTAGACGACGGGGTTGAACAGAGTGACCTTCTGCCAGAACGGCGGCAGCATGCTGATCGAATAGAAGCTGCCTCCCAGGAAGGCCAGCGGCGTGACGATCAGGATCGGCACGATCTGCAGCTTCTCCCACCCATCGGCCCAGATGCCCAGGACGAAGCCCATTAGGCTGAAGGTGACCGAGGTCAGCACGAGGAAGGCGACCATCCAGAACGGGTGGGCGATGGAGAAGTCCACGAACAGCCGGGCCGTCAGCAGGATCAGCGTGCCGAGGATCAGCGACTTGGTCGCCGCCGCCCCGACATAGCCGACCACCGTTTCGAAGGCGGAGATGGGGGCCGACAGAACCTCGTAGATCGTGCCGGAATAGCGCGGCATGTAGATGCCGAACGACGCGTTCGACACGCTTTCCGTCAGCACCGACATCATGACGAGGCCGGGCACCAGGAACGCGCCGTAGCTGATGCCCTCCACCGCCGTGAATCGGGAGCCGATGGCCGCCCCGAAGACGACGAAGTAGAGCGAGGTGGAGATCACCGGGGCCGCGATGCTCTGGAACAGCGTGCGCCAGGTGCGGGCCAGTTCGAACAGGTAGATGGCCTTGATCGCGTGCAGGTTCATCACGCGCGCTCCTTCACCAGGCTGACGAAGATCTCCTCAAGCGAGCTTTCCTCCGTGCGCAGGTTCGTGAAATCGATGCCGTGGTCGCCCAGCTTGCGCAGCAGGCCGGCGATGCCCGTGTGCTCGTGCTGGGAATCGAAGCTGTAGACCAGCTCCCGCCCGTCGGACGACAGGGTCAGGGGATAGCCGGACAACTCCGCCGGGATGGCCGGCAGCGGGTTCTGAAGTTGCAGGGTCAGCAGCCGCTTGCCCAGCTTGTCCATCAGCGTGGCCTTGTCCTCCACCAGGATGATCCGGCCCCCGGAGATGACGCCGATGCTGTCGGCCATCTCCTCCGCCTCTTCGATGTAGTGGGTGGTCAGGATGATGGTCACGCCGCTTTCGCGCAGTTGGCCGATCATCTCCCACATGCCGCGGCGCAGTTCCACGTCCACGCCGGCGGTCGGCTCGTCCAGGAACAGGATGCGCGGCTCGTGCGCCAGGGCCTTGGCGATCATGACGCGGCGCTTCATGCCGCCGGACAGCGCCATGACCTTGGTGTCCTTCTTGTCCCACAGGGACAGGTCCTTGAGGATCCGTTCGACCAGGGCTGGGTTGGGCGGTTTGCCGAACAGGCCGCGGCTGAAATTGACGGTCGCCCAGACGCTCTCGAACGCCTCGGTCGTCAATTCCTGCGGGACGAGACCGATCAGCGACCGCGCGGCGCGCCAGTCGCGCACGATGTCGTGGCCGTCCACCGTCACGCTGCCGGCGCTGGCCCGGACGATGCCGCAGACGATGCTGATCAGCGTCGTCTTGCCGGCGCCGTTGGGGCCGAGCAGGGCGAAGATCTCGCCCCGGCGGATGTCGAGATCCACCCCCTTCAAGGCCTGGAAGCCGGACGCGTAGGTCTTCTCCAACCCACGGACCTGGATGATGGGCTGCATGTCTCCCCTCGGCTTTGCGGGTTATTGTTTGGATGTATCGGGGTTTTGGATGTGTCGGGCGCCACCATAGCGCACGCGGACGGGCCGGCCGCTATCCCACGACGATCTTCCGCACCACCGCCTTGGTCGCGCGGGCGAGGTCGGCCGGGGCCAGCACGATCTGCAAGCCGCGCCGGCCGCCGTTGACGACCATTTCCGGCAGGGTTTCCGCGCTGGCGTCGATGAAGGTGGGCAGCGCCTTGCGCTGGCCGAGCGGGCTGATGCCGCCGACCAGGAATCCGGTCGTGCGTTCCGCCAGCGCCGGGTCGGCCATGTCGGCCTTCTTGGCGCCGGCCGCGGCGGCCAGCGCCTTCAGGTCCAGCTTCGCCGCGACGGGAATGACGACGCAGGCCAGGGCTTTTGGTTCCAGCTGCACGATCAGCGTCTTGTAGACGATCGCCGGGTCGAGCCCCAGCGCCGAGGCGGCGTGCAGGCCGATGGCGTCCGCCGACGGATCGTAGTCGTATTCCAGAAGCCGGTGGGCGATTCCCGCCGCCTTGACGGCGTTCACCGCCGGTGTGACCTTCGCGGCCATCGATTCCTCGCAGTTCCGTCCGGTTTCAGCCGAATCCGCTTCGATAATTCCGCCACGCTTCGGCCCGTTTTGCGCGGACGGCGACCTTAGCAGACTGCAAAGCCGGGCGGGAGAGGGGTGGTGCACCCCCTTCGATGCCTTGATTTTGCCAAAATTGCGTACGGGTTCATGCCAACGCACCTTGGACAGGATGGGCGCCTGCCGCGATTCTGGCGGCGACCGCGACCCAACCTCTGCCGGAGCATCATGGTTCCCCGCACGCTGCTTGTCGTCGATGACGACCCCGCTCTGGAAGGCTTGGTGCAGGATGCCTTGCCCGTGTGCCGGGTGGTCGCCGCCGGAGGTGTGGGGGAGGCGCTTCGGGCCGTGCGCACGCACAAGCCGCCGGTCGTGGCGCTGTCGATGGCATTGACGATGGGCGGGGCGACGATGGACGGGGCGACGA